>WQZW01000076.1 GCA_009780545.1 Treponema sp. | reverse complement strand
GATCCGCAGGCAGGAGGCCGAGCTTGCCTTCAGGCTCAACGACCGGCAGCACCAGGTTTCGCTGATGGGCCTTGCCCTGGAGGAAAGCCTTCGCAACGGGCCGGATGCCGGCACCTGGAGCCAGCGCTCCGGCCTGCTTGCCACCTTCCAGCGCGAGGTCGAAATCCTGGACAACATGCACCAGGACCGCAGCCTTTCCCGCTACCGGCTCGAGTTCAACCAGAAATTCTCGCTACCCTTCGGGGCTTTTTCCTTCGTGTTCCTGGCCTTTGCGCTGGGACTCATGCTGAAGAAAACCGGCCAGAGCAAGGGTTTTGTCATAGGTCTTGGCATCTCCGCGGTGTACTGGGCCCTGTACCTGGGAGGGCAGACCATGGGGCAGAGCCTGGGAACGTCGCCTTTTTGGTCGATGTGGCTGCCCAATTTCCTGTTCCTCGGCGTCGGAGGGGTGATGGCCGTGCTGAGGATGTCCCGATGACCCTGGACCGCTACCTTCTGCGCCAGTTCGCCCCGATCTTCATTGCCTTTGCCGGCCTGTCCGCCTTCCTTTTCCTTCTGATCGACCTCTTCGCCAACCTCGTCCGTTACCTGAACAACGAAATTCCCACGGCGGACATCGCAAGGATGAGTCTGTTCTACCTGCCCCAGGCCTTCGCCTACGCCCAACCGCTGTCCCTGCTCTTCGCCGCCGCCTATACCCTCGGCCATCTGCAGGCCCGCAACGAACTTACCTCGATCTTCGCCGCCGGCATTCCCTTCCGCCGTTTCTGCCTCCCCCTGCTTCTCTTCGGCGTGATTGCCTCGCTGTTCTCGTTTCTGTTCGAAGACATCGTGGTGATTCCAACCGTGCGGATCAAAAACGAGCTGACGAGGCTGGCCCTGCGTCAGTTCATCACCCCGCAGGATTCCGACATCGTGATCCGGTCCGAGGGCGGCAGGATCATCTACTGGGTGGATTTCTACGATCATGTCGGGCAGACGATCACCGGGCTGAGCATCGTGGAGCAGGACGACCGGGGGGGCTTCGTCTCGCTGATCCGTGCCCCGAGGGCAAGCTGGAACGGCAAATACTGGGAGCTGGTCAACCCGATGATCTGGCACTGGGACGATGAATTCCTGGCGGCCGTTCCCCTGGAGCGGACCGACCGGTTCACCGAAGACCCGGACATCTTCAGACGGAGCGCAGTGCGGCCGGAGGAACTGCGGGCCGGCGACCTAAATCTCCTGGCCGACGATCTGAGAAGGGCCGGCCTTCCCTTCGGGGAAGCGAAATCCCGCTTTTTCCGCCGGTTCTCCTTCAGTTCGGTTTCCTTCATCGTGATGATTCTTTCCATCTCGATGGGCGGAAGGTTCCGAAAGAATACCCTCCTGTTGTGCCTGCTCAGCAGCATCGCCGCGGCGGCCACCTTCTACGTCATCGAAATGATCACGATGACCATGGCGAGGCTCGGCTACGTACCGCCCCTCGTCGGGGCCTGGTTTCCCGTGGCCTTTTTCGTGGTCATCGGGGTCCTGCTGCTCGGCATGGCAAAAACCTAGGGTCGGCCGCCGGTTCGTGTCAGCGTGAACCTGACGACGAATTCCTTTTCCCCGCCGGGTTCGAGATCGATGTTCTGAAACGAAAAAGCCATCGCGCTGTCCTGCCTGAGGACGTCGTTCCGCATGTCCGAGTAGACGTAGTCCAGGTGCAGGCCTCCGGCCCATGTGCCCAGCCACAAGGTATCGACGGGGGTAATCCCGGTTCCCTGAAGTCCTATGAAGGACAGTTCCATCGAGCTGCCCGGATCGGTCATCCGGGCACCTTCGGGAGTAAGCATAAGGGACGCATTATCGTTATTGGCAATCATCACGTCGGCGGAGGCACCGAACTTCTGGCCGGTTACCGCGGCCTTGCCCGGATTGCGGAGGACATGCCGCAATTGCAGGAAAGGCGTTCCCTCTTCGTAGACGAACTCCGGAAGCAGGGTAAGCTCGACTCCGGTTTCCTCGTCCCTCTGAAACCCGTCGACCATCTCGTGCATGACCCCGTTGAGGCTGTAGAACCAGCCGCCCCGTCCGAAAGTCGTCCAGACCCATTCGAAATTGGCGGCCCTGGCCAGTATGTCGATCCCGCCGTTCCCGCCGCTGGCCCCGTACGTCTCGCCGCTGTTGCGGAACTTGTACGCAAGGCGGAAGGTGGGTTCCGTCCTGTAACCGCTCGGGTCGGAACCGTTGCCCTGCACCCTGCTTTCGGGCGGAAGAAGCACCGTCTTGTCGGCCGAGACCACGAAGAAGGATTCCGAGGGAACCACGGCCACGGCGATGAATTCCGTCCCGCTTACCTCGACGAACGCATTCCCGATTGCCAGGCCGGTAATGTTTCCCTCCGGGTCCACGGCAAGAATCTCCGGCACGCTGCTTGTCCATGACGGCGCGTCGAAATCCTCGGCCAGGGACGAAAGGCTCGCCGTTTCGCCCACCCGCACCGTGCGGTGGCCGATTTCCCTCGCTTCAGGCGGCGGCAGGACGAGTTCCGCAATATCTGCGGGCAAAGGCGGAACCGGAGGTCCCGGATCGGGCTCCTGCGGGGGGATTGCCGGCGGAGGCGGCAACGGAGGGGAGGCCGCAAGCAAGGACGGTTCGCCTCTCCTGATCCACACGCTGTCAAACCCCAGCCGCCGCAGGGTTACCAGCGTGGCCGGCACGTCGGCGGCGGGAATGTCGGGGACGAGGACCCTTACCAAATTTCCGGTGTTCTCGAAGGTCGCGGCAAGCCCGCCGGCGCTCAGTGCCTCGAACGCTTTCGCGGCATTGCTCGCATACCTGAAAGCCCCGACCTGAATTCGGTAGAATCTATCGTCGTCCGGTGCGGGAATGTTTCCCACTATGCCTGCCGGCATGTCGTTCGCATGGCATAAACCGGAAACGCACAGAACCAGAAAAAAAATGGGAAATCGGTGCCTGTCCTTGTTCATAAATTTAGTATAATTCACTGGTAAGGTTGTTTTCAAATTGAGGCGGACAAGGATATTTACCGTATCCCATATCTCGCTTTTTCTTAAAATCCATCAAACTTTCCGGAAATGCCGGTTAAATCCCGATGCGGGGAACGGTTTCGGGCCGAACCGAGGTATCGTCCGTAAAATTATTCTTGAAATGTTTATCTTCAATTTTATTTTTTTGTGGAATTGACTATTTTATTCACATGCGGGGGATTTCTTTCCTCGTATCGATCATCCCGGGCGTTCAGGGCGACTTCCGCCCGCTTCCCCTCTCCCCGTCCGCCATTTTGACGTCCGGAGATACTTTCCCGGTACAAATCCCCCGAGAATCCGAATTGCCGCCAAATTCCGGCCCCGATCCGTAACGGAAGGCCGTCGGTTCGGTTTATCTATATTAGGAAGAGAAGGTTTCAGTGTAGATGTTGACAGTTTATGCCGATCATAGTATGATTGGAGTAGCCGGCTAGGGGAGAATCCCGCCGACGACGCATTTGCCGGCACGGACCGGCGGATGCCATTGCAAGGAGAGGGCTGGCCGGTTGCGCATAATGGATCGGTATGATACCCTACTTATGGAGAAAGGAGTGGGTCATGCCCAGGGTTCTGAGTTATAGGCAGCTGGAGAACAGTTTGATCAAAAGGCTGGGCAGGATGGCCGCTGTCGCGGGCGGGGGATTGGGCAGGGGGCTTCGTGCCTTCGGGAACTTCTTCGTGCGGCGTTATACCGTGGTTTTCGTTCCCCATTCGGAAAAGAAAGTCTACAACTTCCGTGTGAACATTCTCTCCATAGTGTGCTTCTTCCTGGTTACCGGTGGCATAATCGGGGCTTTTTTCTGGTACGGGGCCAACTACAACGATACCCGTGTCGCGCTTTCCACTTCCAGCAGCCAGCTTCAGGAGAGGCAGGCCAGCCTCGACAAGATGCGGGACGAGATGGGCAACCTTCTTCTTCAGGCCAGGAACTTCGAGGCGGCGCTTTCCGGCGTTCTTTCGACCATCGGCCCGAATTCCGCCTCCGTTTCAGGCGATTCCGGCTCCGGCGACCTGAATTCCTTCTTTAGTATACGGGAAACGCCCGAGGGTACCCTGCACGAGGTCGACGACATGCGGCGACTGGCTTCCTACCTTTCCGGTGCCATAGAGCCGGTCAGGGAAGTCGGGGCGGCGTTGGGGGCCAACAGCGTCATCCTTTCGGAGATTCCCAGCATCTGGCCCGTGGCCGGCGGAGTCGGCAGGATTACCATGCACTTCGGGAATAACCGGCATCCCTTCGGCGGCCAGCCCTACATCCACACCGGAATCGACATTTCCACCGGGCGTTCCGGGGATGCGGTGGTTGCGAGTGCCGACGGCATCGTCCACCTCGTGGAAAGCGATCCGTCCGGTTACGGCAACTACGTCATCATCAGGCACAAGCACGGCTACTTTACCCGGTATGCGCATCTTCTTTCGGCCAGGGTCCGCCTTGGGCAACGGGTTCAGCAGGGTGACGTGATCGGAAACATCGGCAACACGGGGCTTTCCACGGGTCCCCATCTCCATTACGAGGTTATCGTGGGATCGGACATTGTCGATCCGTATCAGTACATGAAAATCCGTTCCTCATGGTGGGGACGACGCTAGCGGGCCGGCCATGTCTTCCCGTAGGCCCGGCGAATTTTCCATCAACACTATCATTGGTCCCAACACAACCCTCGAAGGCGACATTGTAAGTGCCGGTTTTACCCGGATAGACGGTAATGTCTCCGGTAACGTCAACTCGGCCGGGCGGGTGGTCATCGGCGAGCAGGCGAGGGTAAAGAGCGACGTTTCCGGTACGGCGATTACCGTGGGCGGGGTCGTCTGCGGCAACGTCATTGCCGAGGAATCCCTGTTGGTGCTTTCCTCGGCGCTCATCCTCGGGGACATCATCACCCGAAGAATCCAGGCGGACAACGGTTGCGTGATCCATGGCAAGATACTGGTTTGCCCGGAGGAAGAGGAATGGGAGCGGACGGTGCGCGAGTACCGGGATGCGGAAGGGATAAAGTCCGTCCTGCCGGTTTTCGGAAAAACGGTGTAGGCCATGGCAAAGGTCGATGTCGATACTTCGGTCTTTATGAATCCCCAGGCCTACGCCCATGTCAAGAGCGAGAAGAGCAAGGAAACCGAAAAGCCGCCGAAGGTAGATTTCGCCAAGCTTTTCGCCCAGATCAGGAACGACCAAGCCGGTACCTTGGGATCGCCGCCGAGCCTTCCGGCCTGCGAGGAAACGCTGGACTTCCTGATGGACGAGGTCCGCAGTACCGGGGACAGCCTGCATAAACGGCCCTTCCCCGACGAGATTCTCCGTTACAAGCGGGCGGTGCGGAACTTCGTGGACTACGTCGTCAAGAACGGCTACGAACTGAGCAGGGAAACCGGAATCCCCCGCTTCCTGAAGGCCAACTACAAGGGCCCGAGAGGAACGCCCGAGGCGATGAAGCAGCTTGATTACGCAAAGATCCAGGTTATCGACGAAAGGCTTGAAACGTTGGCGGCGATGCTGCTGTCGAGTCAGCGGCCGCAGTTGGACATTGCGGCCCGTCTTGAGGAGATCACCGGGCTTTTGGTAGACTTACTCCAATAAAATCCGAGGAACGCTATGAGTGCCATTGAAAACACAGAGGACCCCGAGGAATTCGAAAACACCGAAGGTCCGGAGGACGGCTCTCTTGAAGACGGCTTCTTTGAGGATTACCTCGAAGACGATACGACGGAGGCTACCGGCGATGATTACGGGGAGGGCCCGGAGGAAGGCGACCTTCCGGAGGTAAAGTCCGGTTGCGGCAACTGCCATTCGTCGGGTTCGTCGGACGGGCCCCTTTACAAACTGCGGCTGTCCTACTCCCAGGAAACCTTTTATTCCATCTACCGGGGCGAACCCCTGGAAGCAGGGACCAGCGTGGTCGTGCCCACCCGCTACGGCAAGGATATCGCCACGGTCGTCGGGCCGGTAACCTGCAAGAGCCATGTCTCGGAGATAAGCTGCGTGGACCGGGTGGCGACCGAGGAGGACCTCGGCAAGGCCGCCCTGAACGGTCCCAGGGAGGAAGAGGCGTTCAGGGCCTGCAAGGACATGATAGAACGGCACAAGTTGGACATGAAGCTGGTCAACGTCCACTACATGTTCGACGAACTGAAGCTGATCTGCTTTTTTACCGCCGAAACGCGGGTCGATTTCCGCAACTTGGTGAAGGACCTGAACGCCATCTTCAAGGCCCGCATCGAGCTTCGGCAGATCGGGGCCAGGGACGAGGCGAGGGTGGTTTCCGGGATCGGCATTTGCGGGCGGGGCTACTGCTGCAATGCCGTTTCCAGCAAGCTCAAGCCGGTTTCCATCAAGATGGCCAAGGACCAGAACCTGTCGTTCAACTCGATGAAGATATCCGGCTCCTGCGGGCGGCTGCTCTGCTGTCTTTCCTACGAACACAGTTTTTACAGCGAGCGGATTCGGCTGATGCCCCACAACGGCTCCCGTGTCCTGCACGACAACACGACCTGGAACGTTACCGACGTGAACGTCATCACCGGGCAGATTCGGATGAACGATTCGACCGGCCGCATGCTGTCCCTGCCCAGCGACAGTTTCGAGCGTATCGAAAACCGCTGGCATGTGAAGAACCAGGCACGGGAAGGCCAGGCCCAGGAAGAAGAGGCCTGAGTTCCAAGCCGACGGCTTGGAACTCAGGAGATTTGCGGGGCAAATCTCCATGCTTTGGTTGACGGGAGATGCGGGGCGTTGCGGGGCGGCCGCACGCTGCTCGGGCTAAAGCCCTCACGCCTTTACTTGCATACGGTGGAGTTTATCTCTGCTACACCGTGTTGCATTCGCTCGGGTTACACGGCTCCGCCGTGCGATTGTTTGGTGCCCCGCTCGGGGGGTAGCGTAAGAATTGCTACGTGCCGAAGGCGGGCCAATGCACCGTGGGTGCATTGGCCTCGGAGTTTTGCATAGCAAAACTC
>WQZW01000075.1 GCA_009780545.1 Treponema sp. | reverse complement strand
CCCTCGCCCTTGCCGTTGATGCCCTGATGGACCATGATGTTTCCCTCGGCGTCGATCTCGGCCCGCGCGATGGAACCGTGGACCTCGACATCGCCGGCGGCCTTCACCGAGAAGCCGTCCTCGACGTCGCCCCGGATGACCACCGTTCCCAGGAAGAGGATGTTCCCTGTCTGGAGGCTGACGTTGCCCTCCACGACCAGCACCGGCTCGACGTTGACCTTGCCGTTCGTGAACACGACCCTTCCGCTGATCTTCGAGTACAGGGTCGCGCCATCCGGCCCTTCGACCACGTTCTCGCCGACCGGCATGCTGATGTCCCTGCCGTCGCCGGCCGGCAGCGTACGGCCGGTAACCGTCTCGCCCGGGGTTCCGGACTGGGGGGGAATCTTCGTTGCCAGAAGCTGGTTTTCGACCACGTTGTGGATGATGTTCAGCTCCTTGAAGTTGATCTTGCCGGAAGTGCCTTCCTTCAGCCTGACCTTGTTCTGGTCGGTCTCGAACTCGTACTGCATCCAGGCCGGCTTTCCGTCCACCGGCTTGGAACCCACGGCGACCTCCACCTCCTCCCGGTAGATGGGCCAGTCGGCAAATTCCAGGAGGAAGTCTTCCTTTATGCCGTGCACGACCTTGTTCATCTTCAGGGTAAGGACGTAGTCGTCGTAGGGAATGTCGCAGCCGCCCTCGCCCGGGGCGGAAACGGTCATGAAGGCCTGCATGTCGCCGTCGGCGATCCTTACCGTCACCACGCTGTCGTTGTAGGAATGATGATCGAACTCGCCGACCTGGACGTATTCGCCCGAAGCCACGTGCAGGGCCTTCTCCACTTTCTTCCAGTCGATGTTGCCGGCACCCTTCCTGTGGAAGATCGGCTCAATGTCGTGCCTGGCCGCCCGGGCGCCATGGCCTTCCGGGGGGGTAACCTTGAGCATGACCTTGCCGCCCGCCTGCATGAAGACGAAGGCCCTTCCGTCCTTGTTCTTGATCTGGGGAACCGCCTCGACCTCCTCGAACACTTCCTCTTCGACGTCTATCTTCTTCTTTATCTTGGATATCCGTTCGTATGCCTGTATCTGCCAGTCCTTCTTTCCCATGCCCATAAAGCCGGGAAAGCCCCGTTCCAGCACTTCGTACTCGACCCGGTACACGGGTATGTCCAGCGTGGTGGCGGCATCGGAGACGGCGTATTCAAGGGTGGGCCCGGATGCCTTTATGCTCCGAATGGAACGGTCCCGTTCCAGGTTTTTCTTGGCGGTTTCTTGGAGTTGGGCAAAATCGATCATCGTATTTCCTCACGCAGATAACTTTCGACTTCCCCTCCTACCCTATTATCGGCAACTTCGGGGAGGTTACATTATCCCCTTTCTGAGATTGGTGAGTTTCGACCTAAGTTTGAGGATCGCCTTGGTATGCAGTTGGGAGACCCTCGATTCGGTAACCTTCAGCACCTTGCCTATGTCCTTCAGGGTGAGGTCCTCGTAGTAGTACAGGATCAGTATGTTCCGCTCCTTCTCCGGAAGCTCGTCGATGGTGGCGATTATCACCTGCCGCATCACTTCCTTCTCCATGATCACGTCCGGATTGAGGCTGGAAGGAGATTCTATGGAGTCCACGATGGAACCCCGGTCCTTTTCGTCCCCGGAGAACCATACGTCGTTGAGGGAAAGGATCGAGGTGCCGGATATTTTGTGGATCGTCTTGAGGTATTCCTCCTCGTCCATCCCCATCGCCTTGGCCACCTCCCGATCCGAGGCGGACCGCCCGAGGTGCGCCTCCAACGAGCTTATAGCCGTCTCGATCTCCTTGGTCTTCTGCCGCACCGAACGGGGAACCCAGTCTATGTGGCGCAGCTCGTCGAAGATCGCCCCCCGAATCCGCGTCACGGCGTAGGTCTTGAACTTGACGTTTTTTTCCGGGTCGTACTTGTCGATGGCATCCAGAAGTCCGAAAGTGCCGAAGCCGACCAGGTCGTCGAACTCCACGTTCTGGGGCATGCCTATGGCCACCTTGCCGGCAACGTACTTGATCAGCGGGGCATACTGTTTGATGAAGGCTTCCCTGATGGACGGGTTCCGGGTCCTGGCATATTCCAGCCAGCGTTCCCTTTCCTCTTCTTCCGTCCTGTCTTCCGCTTCGACATTAGCCATAGACTACCCTTTTCTTTCCTTTGCCAGCACCGTCTGGATACCCATAGCGATTTCCTTGGGGCTGAAGTTTTCCGTAGCCGCGGTTGCCGCCGCCGTCTGCTGTGCCGACTGGTTCCTCGCCGATACCGGCCCGGACTCGGTCTTCGCCTCCTCCTTGGGGGCGGCGACGGAAGACGGCCCGAAGGACTGGAATATATCCGACAGGGAATCGTCGGAATCCATCATCCCCCGTTTGGAGGAAAGCCCGTCAAGGAAGGACCCGAAGTCGCCGAGCCCGCCGAAATCCGCACCGGAGGAAAGGCCCTCGTTCTCGGTCCCGTCGGCAAAGTCCAATCCCGTCAACCCTGGAGTATACCCGTTTTCCCCCGAAAGGTCTAGATCGCTCCCGGAGCCCGATTCGTCGGGTTGTTTGGAAGCGGCGGTATCCTCGGGCGAGGCGGGCGCTCCGGCTTCGGGCAAATCGCCCCCGTCAAGGCCCCCGTCCGAAAGGCCTGAGGCATTCGAAAGGCCGGCGGGCGCATCCTCCCCAAGTCCGGAGGCGAAAACGTCGTCATCGTCTCCCAGGGTGATGTTCAGCCTTCCGCCGGAATTCGGGCTTTCGGCCTCGGGAACGGGGGCTCCCGGAAGCAGCCCCGGAAAGTAGGAGACCAGAAGGGTATGGACGAGGAAGCTCAGGGCAAAGAAGACGGCGAGGAAAATGCCGGAGCGGATCAGGGCCACGAGGAAATGGGTATGCCCGAAAACCAGGCTCAGCAGCAGGGAGAGGATGCCGGCGACTATTGCCGGCAGCAGGGCGAATTTAACGCTCGGCATCTCAAACTCCTTTCTCCGGAGGCCTGGAGAACATTCGCTTGAGCATGGCGGCAAAACCCCCGGCATCGTTCAGGCCGTCCCGGTCCATCCGTTCGGCAAGGTGCTTGACGCAGATGCTGGCCTTGCACTTGGGGTCCAGGACCATGAACGGCTTCTGCTGCAGCACGGCGTTCACCACGACCTGGTCCTCGTAGATAAATCCCAGGTAGTCCATCTTCATGTTCAGGAACTGGCCGGAAATCTTGATCATCCGGTCGGCCACGTTCTTCGCCTCGGCCACGCCCTTCACCCGGTTGACCACCAGCTTCAGTTCCATATCCACGTCGCGATACTCGCTGGCGATGATCTTGATGATACTGTAGGCGTCGGTCATCGCCGTGGGTTCCGGGGTGGTAACCACGATGGCGTCGTCGGCGGCGGCAATGAAGTCAAGGACGTTGCTGGAAACGCCGGCACCGGTATCGATGATGATGATGTCGGCGAAGGTAAGCGAGTTCATCTCCTCGATAAAATCCTGCCGTTCCTTGCGGCCCATGTTGGCGATCTGGGAAAAACCGGACGCGCCTGAAACGATGGAAATGCCGTACTCGGTTTCGGCCAGCACTTCCAGGATCGTCTTCTGCCGCTTGATGACATGGTACAGGTTGTACTTGGGGATGAGGTTGAACATCACGTTGATGTTGGCAAGCCCCAGGTCGGCGTCCATGATCACGACCTTCTTCCCCAGACGGGCGAAGGCCAGCGCCATGTTCACCGAGAGGTTGGTCTTCCCCACCCCGCCCTTTCCGGAGGTTACCGTGATGATGCGGGTCTTCCGGTCGGCTCCCTCGGGGAAGGAAGGGGATTCCTGGTTCATCTCCTGCATCCTGCGGGCCAGCCCCAGCTTCGGATGTGCCCGCCTCTGCCGCATTATCTCCCGCAGTCGTTCAGCCTGGTCTTCCATAATCCTTCAACTCCATCTCAAACTGATCGGATTCCCCGGAGGGAAACCGTTTTGAAAATTCCTCCCTGTCGACCCGGAACTCCTGTAGGCCGCAGAGAAACTGCATAGCGTCCGCCTTGCGTATGTCGCGGGGGACGGTCTGTCCGTCGGCGACGTAGGACACCGGCTTGCCCCGTTCCGCCAACGCGGAAATGACGTTGCCGATGTTCCTGGTCTCGTCGAACTTGGTCAGCAACACGGCGGCGTAGTCGAAAGGCTCGAACTGCCGCATGATCAGCAACAGGTCCTCGGTCTTGGTGCCGGCGGAAACGGTAAGATGGACCTCGGCCTTGGGACCGCAGGCATCGAGAATCTGCTGCATCTCGGCAAGTTTTCCGGCGTCCCGGGGACTTCTTCCGATAGTGTCCACTAGAATAATGTCGGCAACTTCCCGATGAAGATCGATCTCCCTTTGCAGCTCATGGTGATTTCCGATGAAGGAAACCGGTATTTCCATCACGTTACCGTAAATCTCCAGCTGATGCTGGGCCCCGATGCGGAACATGTCTATGGTGATCAGCCGTACCAACAGCGGCGGTTGGCCGGAAATGCCCCCGACCCCGTAGATGGCCGCCAGCTTGGCTACGGTGGTGGTCTTGCCCACTCCGGTCGGGCCCACCAGGACCACTATCCGGGCGGCATGCCCTTCCCCGGCCTTGCGGGGCGGCCTTTCGGTAATGGGAAAGAAGGAAATGCTCTCGCCTATCCACTGCAGGACCCGATTCTGCAGGCCGTCGAGGTCCTCCAGCTCCTGCAGCGGCACTTCCCGGCGTATCCTGTCGAGGATGCCCCGGATGTAGTTGTCGGAAAAGTCGTTCGCCTTGAGCATTTCGGCTATCTTATCGATCATGGGATGTTCCTTTTTTCGTTCGGCCCGGGCCAGAAGCAGTTTGTTGGTCTCGCCGAGTTCCTTAAGCTGGGCAAGAATCGCCTGACGGTCGTCGGCATCCTCCTCGGACTTCCGGATGTCCCTGATGATCTTCTCCGGATCCCGGCCGCTGGCGGCGATCACCTTCTTCCTGCTCTCCAGGAAGTCCAGGGTATTGTCCTCTCCCGCCGAGGCCGGGGACTCGTTCTGCCCGGAGCGTCCGTAGGTTCCGTTCTGCTGCATGAGCTGACCTTGGGACATGGCCTGGGGCTGTGGGGGCCTGACCTGCAACTGGGAGGAAAGGTAGAACTCCACCTCGACCCGGTCGCGGGGGAAAAGGCCGAACAGCCCTCCCCGACCGGAGATGTTCCGCTCCCTGAGGATGGTGAAGTTCACCCCGTATTTCCTTACGATCTTGTGAACGCAGTCCATCCTGTCTATGCCGCGTTGGACCAGTACGTCAAGGGCCATGGTCCTGCTCCTGCCCCTCAAGCCGTATCGTGCCTATCACCTGAAGAACGATGTCGGCCGAGACCTCGGGAATCGAAAGTACCGGAAGGTCCGGGAAATGCCTCTGGGTGGAATTCTTGACCAACGGCCTGGCTTCCCACGAACAGAGTATCACCGGAGCCAGGCCCTGTTTCTTCACGGCGGCTATCGCATGACCTGTGGCCATCAGCCAGGCCTTCTGCACCTGGGGATGCAGGGCGGAAATGCGGCCCTCGGCGCTCTCATGCCCGCTTTCCACGATCTTTACCTCGATGTCGTGGGCCAGGGTCAGCACCGAAAGCCGGTTTTCCTCGTCGGCGTACTGATGACATATCTGGTTGCCCAAAGCCTGCCTTACCTTCTCCACGAGGAACCAGACGCTGGTGGAAAGCGGGGCGTACTCGACGATGGCCTCCAGTATCGAGACCATGTTGCGGATCGAAACCCGCTCCCGCAGAAGCCCGTGCAGAACCTTCTGTATCTTCACCACCGGCATCTTAAGTTCCGCCCGGCTTACCTCGTCCACCACCGCGGGATGGTCCCTACGCAGGGCGTCGAGTATCCGCTGGGTTTCCTGCATGCCAAGGATCTCCGCCGCATGCCGCCTGATGATCTCGGTAAGGTGGGTGGCCACGATCGAGGGCGGATCGACCACGGTGTAGCCCGCGCGCTCCGCATCGTCCCGTTTTTCCTGCCGAACCCAGACCGCCGGCAGCCCGAAGGCCGGATCCACGGTCTTTTCCCCCTGAATCTCCTCGCTCACCACCCCCGGAACCAGGCAGAGGAAGTGGCCCAGGCGGATATTGCCCTTTCCCACCTCGACGCCCTTGATCTTGAAGCAGTACTCGGAAGGATCCAGCGAGATATTGTCCACGATGCGGACCTTGGGAATCACCAGGCCGAGTTCCAGGGCCGACTGCCGCCTGACTCCCTGTACCCGTTCCAGCAGGTCGGCCCCCTTGTCCTGATCGACCAGGGGAATCAGGCCGTAACCCAGTTCCAGCGAGAGGGTATCCAGGGGAACCACCGGCGACATCTCCTCGGTTTCCTCCCGGCCCTTGCGTGCCTCGCCGGATTTGCTCATCATCTGCTTGAAGCTTTCGGCGGCCTTGTGTTTCCTGCCGATCTGGAAGGCGGCAAAACCCAGGAACAGGGACAGGGGAATAAGCACCTGCGCCGGAAAGCCGGGCAGCAGGGCCAGGCCGAACAGGACGCCGGCACCGAACCAGTAGATGCGGGACGATATGGTGAACTGCGCGGCGGCCTGTTCGGTAAGGCTGCCGGATGCGGCGGCCCTGGTTACCACGATGCCCATCGCGGTCGAAATCAGGAAGGTGGGAAGCTGGGTTACCAGGCCGTCGCCTATGGCCAGGTTTATGAAGATGCCCGCCGCCTCGCCGATGGGATAACCCCGCATCGTGGCCCCGATGATCATCCCGGCTATCATCTCCAGGAGGATGATGAAGATGCCGGCCTTGACGTAGCCGGAGATGAACTTGCTGGCACCGTCCATCGATGCGTAGAAGTCCGATTCCTGCTGGACCTGGACCTTCCGCCTCTGGGCTTCCTCCTCGCCGATGGAGCCGGAGGAATACTCGGTGTCGATGGCCATCATCTTCACCGGCATGCTGTCCAGGGCGAAGCGGGCGGCGACCTCGGAGATCCTGGTGGCCCCCTTGGTG
>WQZW01000074.1 GCA_009780545.1 Treponema sp. | reverse complement strand
TCTTCCCCACCGAACCCTTGATCCCGATAAAGTCGTAGCGGAAGCTGATCGGCGCGTCCCAGTCGTACACTTCCCTGCAGACCAGCCGGGCGGTGTCGAAACTGCCGCCCTGGCTGTGGTGATCCTTGCCGGCCGGCTCGAAGTCCACCTTCTCGTGTTCCCAGCGCATCGGCCAGTCCACCCGCCACAGGAGCTTGACCCCCTTGGCGCTCCGTATGTCCGTGGTTTCCTCATGCCCGCACAGGCCGCAGCGGTAGGACAGCTCCCACTCGCCGTTCCAGCCGGTAATCTCCGTCTCGTCCCGGTTGCAGGCGTCGCAGAACACGCTGACCGGCCACCATTCGCCCTGGATTTTGTGGTCCTCGTCCCGGAACTTGTCGAGAATCCCCTTCAGCACGTCCTTTTTCTCGAGCGCCTTCCGGATTCCGGCCGCATACCGGGAACTGCGGTAACGTTCGGCCTGGTACAGGAATTCAGGCTTGATGCCGACTTCCGGAAGCCGGCTCTCCACGTCCACCTCGTGATGTCGGGCATAGCTTGCGTCCCGTTCCCAGGGATCCGGCACCATGGTGATGGGAAAGCGGAGGTGCCGTTCCAGCAGTTCCTGCTGCGGCATGTTCTTGGGCACCTTGCGGAACACGTCGTAATCGTCCCAGGAGTAGATGAAGCGGACCTTTTTTCCCAGGTCCCGCAACGCCCGGACGGTAAGGTCCACGGAGATGATCTCCCGAAAGTTGCCGATATGCACCGTCCCAGAGGGGGTGATTCCGGAAGCGCAGGTATACAGGTCCTTCTCGCCCTTCTCCCGAACTATCCGCGCGGCATACTCGTCGGCCCAGTGCGCCGCCTGATCCTTGGCCTTGCGGCCCCCGTCCGGCCGGACGGGCATCGTTTCTTGGGAACTCATGCGGTCATTGTAGGGGATGTTTGTCGGATGTACAAGACGTTCCATTCTCCTGCGGAGAATGGAATTGGAGCTTTGCCACGCAAAGCTCCACGCTTTTACCTTCGGGCTCCTGCGTCAACCCAGCAACAGCAGCGTTTTCGGGTCAAGCTTTGCGGTACCGGCCTTGGCGGCGCGGCCCCTGGAGACGGAAAGCTCCACATGCTCGGCCTTGGGTTCAAGAAGAACGACCACTTCCGGGAGTCCGGCCGCTTCTCCCAACACCAGGGGAATCCCCCCGGCATCGAAGCCAGAGCCCTCGCCGCCTGCGGTGCAGCTGTGCCAAACCGAAAGGCCGGCCTCGGCGGCGAAGCCCTTGATCCCGGCGAGGTAGCCGGCCGTCTCCCGGGAAAAATCGAAACCGTCAACGATAAGCGTGTCGGCGGCGAAGCCCCCCTCGCAGATCATCGCCTTAAGGCTCCGCAGGATCCGGTCCACGCCCATTGCGTCCTGGCTCAGGTTCATCAGGATGCGGTTTCTGGACATCAGTTCCCGCAGGTCGGCCTCGCCCTCAAGCTGTTTGCCGGAGACGAATTCGGCAAGGATGTCCTCGTACCATGTAAAGGTCGAGGATGCGTTCGCCCTTTGGGCAAAAGAAACGTGGAGCACCTTTTTCCCCTGCAAAAGCCGGTCCAGGCCAATCTGCACCAGGACCGCCGTCTTGCCGACTCCCCGGGGCGAGGCAAGAAACCCCAGTTCGCCTTTCCCCAGTTCGCCTCCGATCGCTTCCTCGAAAAGACGCATCGGACTACGCCGTATCAATTCCTCTATCACCATCTTCAAATCCCCCTTGTGCTTGAGTGTCGCGGGTTACTTCTGCTCCCGCCTGCGCCTTTCCTCGTATTCCTTGATCAGGGTCTCGGAAACGCCCTGGGGAACCTTGCCGTATTTCTCGAATTCCATCGTGAATTCCGCCTTGCCCTGGGTGATCGACCGGAGCTGCGTGGAATAGCCGAACATCTCGCTCAGCGGGACTTCGGCCTCGACCCTGGAGAACGTGCCGTCCTCGGTCGAGGCGATGATGATTCCCCGTCTCTGGTTGATCGAGCCGAAGATGTTGCCCTGGAATTCGCTCGGGCCTTCGACCGCCACCTTCATGATCGGCTCGAGGATGCAGGGTTTGGCCTTGGAGTAGGCTTCCCGGAAAGCGCCGATGGCGGCGAGCTGGAAGGCAATGTCCGAGGAGTCCACCGCATGGGACTGGCCGTCGTCGACCAGACAGCGGATGTTGACGATGGGAAACCCGATCAGGCTGCCCTTCCGCACCGCTTCCTTAAAGCCCTTGTCGCAACTGGGGATAAACTCGGTGGGAATCGAGCCGCCCTTGACCATGTTGACGAACTCGTAATCGCCCTCGGCAAAGGGCTCGATGTGGCCGGCGACCTTTGCGTACTGGCCGGAACCGCCGGTCTGCTTCTTGTGGGTGTAGTTGAACTCCGCCTTGGTCGTGATCGCCTCCCGGTAGGCCACCTGCGGTTCCCCGGTTTCGACCTCGCACTTGTATTCCCGCCTCATCCGCTCGATGTACACTTCCAGGTGAAGCTCGCCCATTCCCTTGATGATCGTCTCGTTGGATTCCGGGTCCACCATCGTGCGGAAGGTCGGATCTTCCTTAGTAAAGCGGTTCAGGGCCTTGGCCATCTGGTCGGAGCTTTTTTTGTCCTTGGGGGTAACGGCCAGGGAGATGACAGGTTCGGGGACGTACATCGAGGTCATCGCATAGTTCAGGCCGCCGCCGCAGAAGGTATCGCCGGATGCGCAATCCACGCCGAACAGGGCCACGATGTCGCCGGCTCCGCCCTCGGTAATGTCTTCCATACTGTCGGCATGCATCCGCACCAGCCGGCCGATCTTGAATTTCTTGCGGGAACGGGTGTTCATCAGCTCGTCGCCCTTCTTGAGCATGCCCTGGTAGATGCGGACGTAGGTAAGCTGCCCGTACTGCCCGTCCTCCAGCTTGAAGCCCAGGGCCACGGTGGGTTTGCGGTCCTCGGAGGCAAGCTCGACCCGTTCCTCCGCCTTGTCCAGGTCGAGGGCGTAGTTGGGAACTTCCTCCGGTTCCGGCAGATAATGGCCCACCCCGTCCAGCAGGCTCTGTATGCCCTTGAACTTGTAGGCCGAACCGAGCATCACCGGGACCAGTTTGAGGGAAAGGGTTCCGGCCCGAATCGCCTTGCGGACCAGGTCGTCCGGGATATCCTTGCCTTCCAGATACAGGCCGGCAAGCTCGTCGTCGAACATGGAGATCGCGTCCAACATGGCCTCGCGCCGCTTCTCGGCATCGGCCTTCATTCCGGCGGGAATCTCGGCGAGACGGACGGTTTCGCCCTGGTCGCCGTCGTAGTACACCGCCTTCATCGAAACCAGGTCGACCACGCCCTCCAGCTTGTCCTCAAGGCCGACGGGAAGCTGGATCATCACCGAATTCAGGCCGAGCTTCTCCCGAAGCTGGTCGGCGACCTTGTAGGGATTCGCCCCGGTGCGGTCGCACTTGTTGACGAAGGCGATCCGGGGAACGCCGTAGCGGTTGAGCTGCCGGTTTACCGTGATGGACTGCGACTGCACCCCGCCTACCGAGCAGAGGACGAGAATCGCCCCGTCCAGCACCCGCAGCGACCGCTCGACCTCGATCTGGAAGTCAACGTGTCCCGGCGTGTCGATGACATTGACCGTGAAATCCCTCCAGGAAACCTGGGTCGCCGCCGACTGTATCGTGATTCCCCGCTCCCGCTCCAGGTCCATGCTGTCCATGGTCGCCCCGACTCCGTCCTTGCCCCGCACTTCATGAATGGCATGTATCTTCTTACTGTAGAACAAAATACGTTCGGTCAACGTCGTCTTGCCCGAATCGATATGCGCGCTGATACCTATGTTCCGCATCCTGCGGACGCCCGTCTGATTGATGTCGCTGCCCATTTTGCAATTATCTCCTGCTAAAGTTAGGGCACAGGCTCCAGCCTGCTCCGTAGGATATGCCCTTGTATGTCAAGGTATAGCAAAATGCGACAATCAATGCAATAGGGGGCAAAGGAGATTCGGGAATCGACTCCCGGGAGGCCGCTCCCTTTTTTGCGGAGTGCTTGACATAAGGCTATGGGCGTTTTACACTTTGGCATCCAGGGAGGTAAGGATATGAGGGAAAAACTTTTCGGACTAATCCTTTTGTTTTCGACGATGGCGGTTCTTGCGGGCTGCGCGACGATGTCCCGCACGACGCACTCGCAGGTTGTCGCCGCTTCCGGTGCGACGGCGGTGCAGGTCAGGGTTTTTGCCAACGGGGCGCTTATTTACGACGGAAACCTGCCGGCCACGTTTGCCGTCAGATCGGGCGCGACGTATACGGTGGCCTATACCGCGACCGACGGGGAAATCAGAACCGTAACCATTGCGCAACGGTTTAACGGATGGTTCATCGGGAGCCTGCTTTTGGGATTGCTTCCCGCGATCGTGGATCTTGCCACGCAAAGCGTGATGATTGTCGAACCGCAAACGGTTTTGCCGATTTCGTATTCGCCGATGATCGTTTTGTCCGATTTTATTCCGGAACATCCGGAGCTAAAAACGGTCGGTTTCTTTGATTACGATTAGGGAACCGCCGACAAAATAGGGATCCGACTTCCGCGGGGAGATCGGACCGCCTGACGGACAATTTGACAACCCCAACTCCCCATATTACAATATACGTTAGCGGTGTCGCTTCCGAAAATCGGACCTTCGGGCCGGCATCGCAATACATCACGATGAGGAGGTACCATGAAATTTCTCGAACTGCTGCTCGGCAAGAAGGGAAAGGCCGATTCGGGCGAATGCGGTGCTTGAGGGCCGCAGGCCACCGCCGTGGGCGGTGATAACGAGGGCATCTACGTCGTCGGTTTTCCCGATGCGGAAACCGACAGGCTGTACGCCAACGTCATGGAAGCGACCGAACGACTTTCCCTGGGGGAAGCGGTGACGCGGGCGGAGATGAAGGATGCCGCCAAATACGGCATCAAGCTGTTCCCCGCATTGGTCGTGGACGGCAAAATTGTCTGCGAGGGGGAGCTCCGCTCGACCGACGACCTTGCGAAGATGCTCGTCGAGGCCTAAGGCCGGACCTCGTCGCCCGGTTTCTTCGTTAAACGCGTGGGTTGCGTCCCGCATGTTTAACGGTACGTTTACCGCCGGGTACCGTCGAATTGGTCGACGGTACCCGGCCGTTATTTTCATTACTTTATGGAGGAAAAATGCAGGTTCTTATCAACATCGTGGTTATGCTCGCCCTTCTGGCGCTTCTGTTCGTCCAGCACCGGCGCAGCGTTTCGTTCATGCGGAGGGTGCTTACCGCCCTGGTCCTGGGTATCGCCTGGGGTATCGGGATGCAGTTGCTGTACGGCACGTCGAACCCCGTAACTTCAAGTACGATCAGTCTTTACAATATAATCGGCACCGGCTATACCCGGCTCCTGCAGATGGTAGTCATCCCGCTGGTGTTCGTGTCGATCACCACGGCGATCACCAATCTCAAGGATCCCAAGGTCCTGGGCAAGTACGGGAGCATCATCCTCGCCGTCCTGTTGGCCACCACCGCGGCCTCGGCCCTCATCACCGTCTTCGTCACCAGCTGGTTCAACCTGGACTCCAGCTCCATCGCCCAAAGTACCGCCGAGGCTAACCGGATGGCGTACATGGAGACGACCTCCGGCAGCATCAACAGCGCCACCATCGCCCAACGGATCATCGAGATCATCCCGACCAACGTGTTCAACGCCTTCTCCGGCAACGCGCCGAACTCCACCCTCGGGGTCGTGCTGTTCTCGATTCTTCTCGGCGTGGCGATCCTGTCCATCCGGAAGAAGTTCGCCAAGGAGGCGGACCTCCTGACCGACTGGCTGAACGCGGCCCGGGAAGCGGTGATGAAGATCGTCTCCTTCGTCATCTCGCTGACTCCCTACGGAATCCTCGCCCTGATGACCCGGTTTATGGCCACGCAGAGCGTGGAGCAGATCGCCGAGCTGGGGACCTTCGTCCTTGCCAACTACGTCGCCCTGGCGATCATCTTCGCCATGCACCTGATCATCCTTCTGGTGATCAAGTGCAGCCCCCTCATCTACGTTAAGAAGTCGATCACCGCCCTTGCCTTCGCCTTCACCTCCCGCTCCTCGGCGGCGACCCTGCCTTTGACGATCAGCACCCAGGTGAAGAAGCTCGGCGTTCCCCAGGGAGTCGCCGGCATCTCCTCTTCGCTGGGGACCTCGATCGGGCAGAACGGCTGCGCCGGCATGTACCCGGCGATGCTGGCCGTGATGATAGCCCCGACCGTGGGCATCAATCCCTTCACCCCCGGCTTCATCATCCCGCTGGTCCTGATCGTCACGATAAGCTCCTTCGGCATCGCTGGCGTGGGCGGCGGGGCGACCATGGCCGCCCTGGTGGTCCTTTCGGCAATGAACCTCCCGGTGGCCCTCGCCGGCCTTTTGATCTCCATCGAGCCGCTGATCGACATGGGCCGCACCCTGGTCAACGTTTCCGACAGCATCGTCGCGGGCCTTGTAACCGCCAAGAAGACCGGGGAAATTGATATGGCCGTCTACAATACCAAGGACAAAGAGGTCCTACTGGTAGAGTAATCGGTCCAAGTTCCGGCAGCTTGGATTCGGAGGAAGGACGGCCTGCAGGACAGGTCGTCCTTCCTCCTCACGTCTTTCCCTGTCAGGGGATTTTTCGCTATCCCTGTGCTTAACCTACCGTACCGCATAGAGTTACATCGTCCTTCATGAGGGAATGGTTTACAGAGATAACCTTTTCAAAAACCAAAACGGCAAAAAAATTCAAAAATATCGTGTTTTGCCCTTGACAGGAATAAGGCCACATGTTATACCTTTTGTAAGGATGATGATATGACGTTAAACGGGCCAAGGGCGGGCAGAAGCCACGGCTACGACAAATATCCGACGTTCGGCGTGGCCGGGTTCGACGACTCCGCCTGGCGCGGCAATGCCGAAATCGCGGGCGAGATCGAAAAAGCCGTGGACGGCGAAAAACGCGCACGCGCGAAGGT
>WQZW01000073.1 GCA_009780545.1 Treponema sp. | reverse complement strand
CCTTGCGACGGCCGGCGGGGTTGCGCCCGGCACGCCGATATTGGACGCGGCCGTCATTTCCGCCGCGATGTCCGCCGTTCCGGGAGTCGCGTCGGCGAAGCTGCGGAACGCCTCGGCGCTGTCGGTTACGGGCGATATCGGCATCTCGCAGATGGGCTCGCTCTTGGGAGCCGGCGGGGCGGGGCTGGTTACGTTCCGGCAGAATCCGGCCGGGGACGGGCTTTTTGCGGTAAAGATCGACCGTAATTCGGGCAAGGGACTTCTTGCGGTGCTGCCGGAGGACATCGTCGGCTACCTCGGCGCCCTGATGGCCCCGATCGCCACCGGCGAGGTGATGACCAAGGAGGAGTACCTGTCCCTGGTCGAGATGGTTTACGGTGCGCCGATTTCCGAGGAGATCGGCCGGGCGCAGATAAAGCTGGATATCGAATTCCCGCGGCAGGTGCGGCGCGTGGTCGGCGGAACTTCCGAGGGAAACCGGGCGAAGCTGGATATCCCCCTGCTGGACCTGCTGGTCCTGCAAAGCCCGCTGACCTACGAGGTGGCTTTTTAGGCTACGGCTCCGGGTTGCCCGATAAGTCGCCGGCTGTGTATACTCAGGCTATGGTCCAAGACGAGAGTTGGTTCGAGTGCGGGGACGGGACTAGGCTTTTTCTGCGGAAATGGCGGACCGGGCCGGATTCGGCAGGTCGGCCCCGTGCCCTGCTGCACATAGTTCATGGCATGGCCGAACATTCCGGCAGGTACCGGCGGCTGGCCGAAAGACTGGTTGCCGCCGGCATCGAGGTTTGGGCCGCCGACCAGCGCGGCCATGGCAGGACCGCCGACCTTGCCGTCAACGATGCCGGCCGGGGCGGGCTTTTGGGCCACTGCCATGACGGGGACGGCTTTGCCGCCGCCAATGCCGACATCCGCAGGATCAACCTGGCGATGAAGGCGGCCGATCCGGGAATTCCCCTGTTCCTGCTGGGCCATTCCTGGGGTTCCTTTCTCGTGCGGCAGTACGTTGCCTCGCCTGAAAGCGAGTTCCCCGAAGGGAAAACGCTTTCAGGCTGCGTGCTTTCCGGGACGCGGGGGCCGGGAGGCTTCAAGGTGCGGGCCGGCGTTCCGATTACCGCCCTTATCGTCCGACTTTGGGGCGAACGGCATGGCTCGAAGCCGGCCCGTGCCCTTGCCGACGGCCCGTACCGAAAGGCGTTCCGCCCCGCGCGCACTCCCTTCGACTGGCTTTCCACCGACGGGGCCGAGGTCGACGCATACATGGCCGATCCCCTGTGCGGGCAGCTTTGTTCGGCCGGCTTCTACCGGGACCTTGCCCGCGGACTGCTGGCCTTGGATTCGGAGACGGCCCTGAGGAGGATACCGAAGGATCTGCCCATCCTCCTTATCTACGGGAAGCACGATCCGGTGGGCGATTACGGATCGGGCCCTGCGGCGCTGGAGGCGGAGTACCGCAGGCTGGGCATAGGGGAGGTCGAGGGTGCGCCGATGGCGGAATCCCGGCACGAGCCCTTTAACGACGTCGACAGGGAGGAGGCCGGGTCAAGGCTCCTCTCCTGGATAACGCGACATATATCCCATACATCCGGAAGGGAGGCATAACCCTAGGTGCGATACAGGTATTCGACGGACAAAAACGGCAAACCGCGGAAGACGGCGGCGGTCTATACCAAGAAGGAACACGGCATCGACCTTGCCGACATCGACGACGAGGCTTCGGGCGTGGTAAGGCGGTTGCGGGACGCCGGTTTCGAGGCCTATCTCGTCGGCGGCGCGGTGCGGGACCTTATCCTGCGGAAGAAGCCGAAGGACTTCGACATCGCCAGCGAGGCGAGCCCGATGCAGATACGGAGGCTGTTCCGCAATTCGAGGATCATCGGCCGGCGGTTCAAGCTGGTCCATGTATACTTCGGGCAGCGTATCTACGAGGTTTCCACCTTCCGCTCGCTGAAGGACGGGATGACGGGAAACACCTTCGGGACCATCGAGGAGGACGTCCGCCGCAGGGATTTTACGATGAACGCCCTGTTCTACGATCCCATCCAGGAAGTGGTGGTCGACTACGTTGGGGGGATGCAGGACATCCGCGAGGGGAGGGTGCGGCCCATCATTCCCCTGTCCACGATCTTCAAGGACGACCCGGTGCGGATGATCCGCGCGGTAAAGTACGCCGCCACCGCCGGCTTTGCCCTGCCGCTCCGTCTCCGCTGGAAGATAAAGTCCCAGTCGCCGTTGTTGGTCGAGGTTTCCGGTTCGAGGCTTACCGAGGAGATATTCAAGATCGTTCACAGCTCCTGCGCCGCCGGTATCGTGGACGCGCTGGACGGACTGGGCCTGTACGCATACCTCCAGCCGGCCGCCGCCGCCCTGATGCGGCAGAATCCCCCGTTTCGGGTCCGCTACCTGCGGAGTCTGGCCGCCCTGAACGGCGAGGGCTTCAAGGGCCGCCCCGGAGAGGCGCTGGGTGCTTTGGTCAACGATTTCCTTGAGGACAGCGTGGACCCGGAAGTGGGCACCAGCGAAAACTACAAGGCCGCCTACCTGGGCGCCCGCAACTTCATCCTTCCAATGACCCCGCCCCGCTTCGAGCTGGAGCATGCCGTCCGCCGTTTCTTTTCGGCCCGCGGCATCCAGCTCCGCAAGGCGATGTTTCAGGAAAATCCCCCGCCCGACCGCCGCCCCGCAGGCCAGGAGGAATCCCCGGAAGGCGGGGAGCCGACCAAAAAGCCCCGCAGACGGAGAAGACGGAAGCCTCAGGCGAATCCCCCCGGTTGAGAGCGATCCAACACCTGCCATAGGCGGATCGGATTCGGAGATTTGCCGGGCAGTCAATGCATGGAGATCCGCCCGACAACAACTGCGTGCGGAGATTTGCCGAACAGCAAATGCGTGGAGATTTGCTCCGCAAATCTCCCTAGCCCGAACTACCTTTAGGTAGTTCGGGCCCATCTTTTGAGCAGCGGAAAATGTTCCCGCATATCGGCCCGGGCGGCGGCGTCGCTTTCGTAGCGGTCCCGGCAGAAGGGGATACAGCTTTCGATCATCTGCTCCATCGTTTCGTTCGGGCTGTTGAACGCGCCGTTCGGGTAGCAGTGCCGGCAGTAGTCCCCGTTCGGGCTCCCGTCCGCCTCCTTGCCGAAGTCCCCGGGATTTGCCAAGGGCATGCCGCATGACTGACAGACCGTTCCGTTACTCATCATCGTTTCCTCCTTAAGATACGGGGCTTTCCCCGACAACCGGCCGGACAGGAATTCGGCGATTTCCAAGCTACCTTCGGCAGTTTGGATCATCATTCCGAAACTCCTGTTGCCCAGTTACGCATCAATGATACATCTGTTTGAAGCAGTTGAACAGCCCGCCCGGGCTTTGCCGCTTTGCTATTCCCGTTGCGGCACTTCAAAATCTTCATGTCCGCTACTTTTCTTTTTCATAATCAGACGGTTGCTTTCTGCCCAAAACGGGGGTATCATGTGTTTGGCCGTGGCGGGCGGAGGTCCGGACGGCGATCTTGGCGTATGCGGTTCTAGGAGGGTTTATGGCGGTTAATCTGCGGGGCAGGCACTTTTTGAAACTGCTCGATTTTTCACATGAAGAAATCGATTACCTTTTGAGTTTGTCGAAAAGGTTCAAGGAACTGAAGCTGACGGGCACGCCGCACCGGTACCTTGAGGGGAAGAACATCGTGCTGCTGTTCGAGAAGGCCTCGACCCGTACCCGGTGCGCCTTCGAGGTCGCCGGGATGGACCTGGGGATGGGAGTCACCTACCTGGATCCGGGCAGCTCGCAGATGGGGGCCAAGGAATCCATCGAGGACACGGCGAAGGTGCTGGGACGGATGTACGACGGCATCGAGTACCGGGGGCACGGGCAGGCCGTCGTGGAGACGCTGGCGGCCAATGCCGGCGTTCCGGTGTGGAACGGGCTGACCAACGAATTCCATCCCACGCAGATGCTTGCCGACATCCTCACCGTGGAGGAAAATTTTGCCGACGGGATTCGGGGGAAAAAGCTGGTGTACATGGGCGACGCGCGGAACAACGTTGCCAATTCCCTGATGGTGGTGTGCAGCAAGCTGGGCCTGCACTTCGTCGCCTGCGGGCCCGAAGCGCTCATGCCGGATGCCGGCCTGGTGCGGACCTGCAAGGAACTTGCTTCCGGTTCCGGCGGTTCGGTGACGCTGGAAAGCGACGTGGGGAAGGCATGTCGGGACGCGCATGTGCTGTACACCGACGTCTGGGTTTCGATGGGCGAGCCGGCGGAGATATGGGAACAGCGGATCAAGCTATTGGCCCCCTACCGGGTCGACGCCAAGGCCATGGGATGCGCCCACAAGGACGCGATCTTCCTGCACTGCCTGCCGGCCTTTCACGACACGAAAACCACGGTGGGCGCGGACATCGCCGGCAAGTTCGGCATTACCGAGATGGAAGTGTCGGACGAGGTCTTCAGGTCGCCCAGGTCCAAGGTCTTCGACCAGGCCGAAAACCGGATGCATACGATAAAGGCCGTGGTCTACGCGACGTTGTGCTAGTGTCCAATCGGTTTTCGGATGATGGGTTCAGGTTTTGGGGGCAAAGCTCCACCCGGTAGATGCGGGGCGTTGCGGGGTGGAACCCCGCTCGGGGGGTAATGGAAAACACCGAATCCGATCTGCCTTTGGCAGATTGGATTCGGTGTTTGGAATGAAGGGGGGCTTGGCCCCCCGCATAATGAGTAAAAGGGTGGAGATTTGCTTTGCAAATCTCCTAAATCCAATCGGCCGAAGGCCGATTGGATCGGGGGCTTGGCCCCCCACATTACGGGGAGGCAAATATGGCAGGAGTGAATGTTGGGAGCGAGATTGGACCCCTGAAAAAAGTGTTGGTGCACCGACCGAGTCGGGAACTGCTGAACTTGACGCCGGATACGCTGGCGGAGCTGCTTTTCGACGATATTCCCTTCCTTAAGATAGCCCGGCAGGAACACGACGCTTTCGCCGGGACGATGCGGGAGAACGGGGCCGAGGTGCTGTACCTCGAGGAGCTGATGGCCGAAGTGCTGGGGACGGACGGCGGGATACGGAAGCGCTTTCTCGAACAGTACATCATGGAGGCCGGTATCCGTACGGACGCCTACTATTGGGTGATCTACGACTACCTCAACGAGAACTACCCGGAGAACATCGACCTGGTGCTGAAGACGATGGAGGGCCTGAACCTCAGCGAGATACGGACCGGCCGGAACTCCCTGGCCGAGCTGACCAGCGACGAGTCCAGGATGATCATCCCGCCGATGCCCAACCTGTACTTTACCCGGGATCCCTTCGCTATGATGGGGACCGGGGTGAGCATCAACCGGATGTACTCGGCGACCAGGTGCAGGGAGACGATCTACGGCGAGTATATCTTCAAGTACCACAAGGACTTCGATGCCGTTCCCCGTTACTACGCCAGGGACGACCACTTTCATATCGAGGGCGGTGACGTTCTGAACATAAGCCGGGAGGTCGTGGCCGTGGGGATTTCCCAGAGGACCGAGCCGGATGCGATAGAACTGCTGGCGAAAAACGTCTTCGGTTCGGAATCGCCGATACGGAAGATTCTCGCCTTCAGCATCCCCAACTCGCGGGCCTTCATGCACCTGGACACGGTTTTCTCGCAGATCGACCACGACAAGTTCACCGTGCACGAGGACATCCTCGGCCCGCTTCGGGTCTACGAGATCACGCCGGCGGCCGAAGGCGGGATCGCGATAAAGGCGATCGACGAGGACCTGCAACGCCTGCTGTCCCGATACCTGAAGTGCGACGTCCGGCTGATCCTCTGTGCCGGCGGGGAAAAGATCGCCGCCGCCCGCGAGCAGTGGAACGACGGTTCGAACACCCTCTGCATTTCGCCCGGAAAGGTCATCGCCTACGACCGCAACGAAATCACCAACGACCTGCTCCGCGAGAGCGGGGTTACGGTCCTGGAGGTGGCTTCCAGCGAGCTTTCGCGGGGCCGGGGCGGGCCCCGGTGCATGACGATGCCGATCTGGCGGGATGGTTGATCCAATCTGACTTTGTCAGGTTGGATTTAGGAGATTTGCGGGGTGCCTTTGGCACGCAGCAATTCTTACGCTGCCCCCCGAGCGGGGCTCCGCCCCGCATTATTCCAACAACCAAAGCGTGAAGACTTGCCCCGCAAAACGCTGGAGCCTACCGGTTAACCGACGGCCTTTCCTGTCGGAATTTTCTCCCAAGATTCGCCGTCGAAGTTTCCCGTGGGGGGAATCCTGTCAACAAAAGCGTGGAGATTTGCCCCGCAAATCTCCCAAGTTCAATCGGCCTTCGGCCGATTGGACGGACCACCGGCTAACCGGTCGGGCCGGGCTGCAGGAAATCTCGGCATATCTCCGCGGGATTCCCGACGAACTTGATCGGGTTGTCCACCTCGAAGGGCTTCAGCACCGTTCCCCGCGCCCCTTTCCGTATCCACAGCCTGACCAGGGGAATCCCCTCGCCGGTTTCGGTAACGACTGAGGGAATGTCCTCCACGGAAAGCACGTCCTCGATGCGGAATTCCATCACCTTCGGGGCCGTTCCGGTAGGCTCGTGCAGGAAGATCAGCTTGTCCCGTTCCGAGGGGTGGGGCTTGGGGCAGCCGGAGAAGGGCAGGGCGTTGTCCTGTCGGTTGCCCCGGTACTTCGCGATATTCTTCAAAGGCAGGCTTTCAAGATAGACATTCTTCATACGTCCTCCTTTACCGTTTCCGGCCCCTTGGGGTCCCGTTCGAATCAAAAAAAGGCGATGGACCGTAAGCCGGGTTCTGTAGCGGTTGCCGTCAACCATGGTTGCCGGCGTCCGCCGGTTGCCATCTGTCTGGAAAGACCGTTTCCGGCCTTTTCCGTGCAGCCTACCCGCGCTTGACCGGCGGGTCGCCGGCAGCCGAGGCCGACAAAGCCGACCACGGACATCGCGCTGCTTGGCTTTGCTCCTGACGAGGTTTGCCGTTCCGGCCCCGTTGCCGCGGCCGAGGTGGGCTCTTACCCCACCGTTTCACCCTTACCCGACCTTTCT
>WQZW01000072.1 GCA_009780545.1 Treponema sp. | reverse complement strand
TGAAATGCGCGTGTATCATCATCCTTTGCAACGTCTGATCGTGGAAGAAACGTTAAAACTCGGCGGATCGATGTGCCACCATCACGGCATCGGAAAATACCGCAACGAATGGACCGAGGCGGAGCATGGAAGTGCCTATTTCATGCTGGAAAAACTGAAGGAAGCATTCGACCCGAACGGCATCATGAATTTTGGCACGATTTATTACCGGGAAGAAGGTGCGAAATACCAAAGGTAGGCGGACGTCATGAAGATAGCGTGTCTGGTGAAATTTGTTCCCAATGTTGACAATTACAAGTACGATTACGAGAGGAACGTAATTGTCAGGGAAAATTCCCCGATGACGCTCAATCCCGACGACGCTGCCGCGCTGGCCTACGGACTGGAGCTTCGGCAATCATGCCGAGGCTCCGGCATCGAGGTTGTCGGTATGGCTCCGGCTTCGGTGCTTCCGCTTGCAAAAAATATTCTGCGGGCCGGTGCCGACAACTTTACCCTTCTGTGCGACCGGATGTTTGCCGGCAGCGATACGTTCTGCACGGCGATGACCATTTCCAAGTATCTGCAAGGGCGGAATTTCGATTTGATCCTGAGCGGAAGCCATACTCTTGACGGAGGAACTTCCCAGGTTCCGGCGCAGCTGTCCCGGATATTGGGGATTCCGCAAATGTCGGAAATCGTCAAAGTGCGGAAGGTTGATTGCGACAAACAGTATGCGGAAGTTGAAGTTGCTCACGAAGACAGAATCGATGTCTACAGGATGGAACTTCCGGCTATTGTATCTTTGACAAAACAAAGCGGATACAAAATGCCCTTCGTGCGTTTCCAGGACATCGATCTGAATGTCGATGACCGGATTCAAATTGTTTCGGGAAAGGATTTGAGCCTGACGGAAAACGAAACGGGACTTTCCGGTTCAAAAACTATGGTAAAACGAACCTATGGTTGGCAGGAATCCGGCCGCAAAACCATTTTTGTCAAAGCCGATGCCGCCGGAATGGATATCGTTTATCGCTTCCTTAAAGACAAAGGATATGCGAATGGCTAAAACGTTGATTTATTTCGATAAAGGCAATCTCAAAGTATGTATGGGCTTATTAACTGCCGCGGAAAAAATAAACGGCGAAAGCAAATTCTATGCCCTGTGCATCAATCATGACGACGACGATTGTACGGAAATAGCCGGAGAATTCGATTATGTGATACGGGTGAACGACGAACGGGTGCCGGCATACGATGCGGAGAATATCGCAACTATCATTACCGAACTTCACAACGAACATAATTTCGACACCGTACTTTTACCGGCCACCCACAACGGTATGGCAATAGCTCCCCGTGTGGCGATGCGGCTCAAAACCGGCCTGACGGCGGATGTTACCGATATTGGCGAAGATTGCCTTATACGCCCGGCCTTTGACGGAAAGATTCTTGCGGGCATTGCCAA
The DNA here is from genome assembly GCA_009780545.1 of Treponema sp. The sequence goes on along the minus strand of WQZW01000072.1, from coordinate 5,614 downwards.
CAAAGAAGATGCCCGGCCTTTAATGGCGACGATTCGTCCCAAGGTATTTAAGCACGAAAATAGCCGCAGGAAAAATGCGGAAATAATCGAGCATTGTTTCGGCGGTTTCCGGCAAAGCGGCATTACGCTTATCGAAAGCCGTGTAAAACCGCCGTCGAAGGACATTAGGGACAGCCGTGTCCTGGTTTCAGGCGGCGGCGGAGTGGCGGAAAATTTCCACAGGCTTGATGCCCTGGCCGAAGCGTTGAACGGGCAGGTTTCGGCAAGCAGGAAACTTGTGGATGCCGGCATTGCGGGCCGCGCGATACAGGTTGGGCAATCCGGCAAAACGGTAAGCCCCGAGTTGTACGTTGCTATTGGCATATACGGTTCGCTCCAGCACATTGCGGGAATGAAAAATGCGCGGCATGTCATTGCGGTAAATACCGACAGGCATGCCCCGCTGTGTTCCCTTGCCGACATCGTCGTGGAAGGAGATGCCGTGGAATGTATCGAGAGGTTACTGGGGCTGTTGGTCCCGGATAAATAATTATGGAGGAATTGTATGGAAATCACAGCGTTCACCATGGGCTATTTTTCCCTTAAAGGGAAAAACGCCGTCGTAACGGGCGGGAACACCGGGCTTGGCCAGGCATTTTCGCTGGCGCTTGCAAAAGCTGGGGCGAATATCTTAACGCCCAGCATCATGCCGGACGATCCTGAGTTCACCAAACTGGTGGAGGCCGAGGGAGTCAAAGCCGTCTACATGGAAGGCGACATTACCAAACCCGGCATTCCGGCAAAAGTGGTGAAAAAATGTGTCGAGGAATTTGGCTCGCTGGACATCCTGGTCAACTGTGCCGGCATCTGCCTTATCGAGGAGGTAAGGAAATTCGGCAGGGACAAGTGGGATCCGATGATCGCCATAAACCTTACCGCGGCCTTTGAGATGAGCCACGAGGCGGCCAAGGTTATGATCGAGCAGAAAAGCGGCAAGATCATTAACATCTGTTCGATGTTCTCCTGGCTGGGCGGACAGTGGTCTCCGGCGTATGCGGCGAGCAAGCATGGCATTGCCGGTTTGACCAAGGCCTATTGCGACGAACTTGCCCAGTACGGCATTCAGGTCAACGGCATCGCTCCGGGATATTTCAAAACGGCGGTTGCAAAAGCTTCTATGGAAAACCCGGAACGCAACAAATGGATCGTGGACCACACGCCGGAAGGCAGATGGGGCGATATCCACGACCTGATGGGTGCGACGGTGTTTCTGGCAAGCAAGGCGTCGGATTTTGTCAACGGGCATATTCTGGCGGTTGACGGAGGTTTCCTGGTGAGGTAGATCATTGCAGCCGCATTGTGCGGCTGCATAGTATTGAAGGAGGCAATTATGGACAAAAGCAAACTGTTACGGTGGTTTCAGTTTTTGTTGGTGGTTATTGCGGCGGGTAGCATCTATCCCATGATCTACCTGCGGACCGGGTATCAGGAGACCATGCTTTCGGTCTTCGGGATCGAGCTTTCCCAGCTCAACATTCTGTACACGGCTCTTGGTTTCACCTTTGTCGCGGGGTATTTTCCTTCGGGCTGGATAAGCGACAAATTCTCGTCGAAGTGGCTGCTCACCCTTTCGCTGCTCTTTACTTCGCTGGGCGGATTTTGGTTTGCGCAGATTCCCTCCTACGCAAATATGATTGTCATATTTGTGATCTGGGGATTTTTCTCGGTGTTTACCTTCTGGTCCGCACACATGAAAATAGTAAAACTATTATCGACAAAGGCGGATGAGGGACGGTTTTTCGGGATTCTCGACGGAGGCCGCGGACTTATCGAGGCGATGCTGGGGGCGATTGCCGTCGTCATTTTTGCCTCGCTGATAGGCGACGGAGAAGCCGGGCAGAAAGATCCGAAAACCGCATTGAAGGGCGTTATCTACATGTACTCGCTCACGTTGCTTGCCGTTTCTTTGTTAATCGCCTTCTTTGTCAAGGACGAGAAAAAAGAGGCAAAAACCGTCGTTCGAGAAAAGGTCAGCTTTATCGGCAATACCCAGGTATTCAAAAACAAGTTCGTCTACATTATGGGCGCGATAATTTTTACCGGATACTTCGTGACATGGGCACAGTACTTTATGGGCGGATTTCTGGAATACGGCGTTGGCGTGAACAGCGTTACCGTCGCCACGGTAATGATGGTTGTTCTTTGGATGCGACCGGTCGGCGGCATGCTCGGCGGATTTCTCGCCGATAAAATCGGGAAGGAACGGGTCGTGGGCGGATCCATGGCACTCGGTTCGCTCTGCCTCATCCTGATGGCCCTGCTTCCCCGAACGACCAATGTCTGGCTTTTTTATATCATCGTTGTCGCTGCGGGTATTTTTATTTTCTGCATCAGGGGAACGTACTGGTCGCTTTTGGGTGATGTGAGGGTCGATAACAAAAATATGGGCTTGGCAATCGGGTACGTTTCGCTATTCGGCTATCTTCCCGACATTCTCGCCCCGCAAATGGGAAACCTGGCGTTCGGCGTTATGGGTGGCTATAATGCCTATTTTTTGATGACGGCGACCTTGGGCATAATCGGCGTGTTTGTCTGCATTTTCTTTAAGAAGCTTGCAAACAAACCTGGCTCCGTTGATGTATCCGGCAACTAAAACAGGAGGAAACGTTTCATGGACAGTTACATAATTGGTGTCGATAACGGCACGCAAAGCACGAAGGTGATGATCTTCAACCAAAGGGGCGAAGTCGTGGCCCAGGAAAGCCAACCGCTGCGGCCGATGATCCACCGGCAATCCGGCTGGGTCGAACATCCCGACGACGATTTGTGGGATTCGGTAAAGGCCGTGCTGAAAACCGTTATGGGAAAATTCTCCGGGGACAAGAACCGGATCGTGGGGCTCGGACTTTGTACGATCCGCTGTTGTCGGGTTTTTATGAAGAAAGACGGCACGCTGGCCGAACCGGTTATGTCGTGGATGGACGTTCGTTCCTACGCCCCTTTTGAAGACAGGGACGACATTGCCTACACATGCCCGACCACCGGATACGTTACCTACAGGCTGACAGGCGAACTGAAGGACACCGCGGCAAATGCCTTTCAATGGCAGTTTCCCATCGACGTAAAAACCTGGGATTGGTCCACCGACGGGAAACATTTTTCAAGTTTCAAAATTCCTAAGGAAAAACTTTTGAAGCTTCAAATGCCAGGCACGATTCTGGGACACGTTACTGTGGAAGCCGCGGCGGAAACCGGTTTGCCCGTGGGCTTGCCCGTCGTTGCCACCGGAAACGACAAGGCGGTTGAGGCCCTCGGTGCCGGCCTCGTCGAAAAAAACACCGGCCTTGTTTCCTGCGGAACGTATCTTGCTGGCATGGTTCATGGGGATGCGTACATCGACGGCGGCCAAAATTTTTGGACGAACCTAAGTTGCGTTCCCCACGAATACCTGTACGAAAGTTCCGGCATCAGGTACGGCATGCGGCACGTTTCCTGGTTCAAGGAAATTCTGGGCGACGAATTCGGCAAAACGGCCGAAGCCCGGGGACTTTCCGTGGAGGAATATCTGGCCGGGGAAGCCGCCGACGTACCGGCAGGTTCCGGCGGACTGTTGGTCGTTCCCGATTGGCTGGCCCCCGCAACCGAGCTTCACCGAAAAGGGCTGATCCTGGGACTCACCGACCTTACCAAAAGAAGCCATATCTACAAGGCCATTTTGGAAGGCATCGTGATGACCGTCAGCAACAATTACAACGCTATGTCAGGCGAGCTGGGGATTTCCCCGGAGCGGGTGATCATTTCCGGCGGGGGTTCCAACAGTGCGCTGATGATGCAGATTTTTGCCGATTGCCTTGGGGTACCCACCGTGCGGAACGAAGTGAACGGGGCGGTCGCGATGGGTTCCGCTTTGTGCGTCGCCGTGGCAACCGGTCTGTACGGCAATTTCCGTGAAGCCGTGGCCGCCATGGTGAAACGGCGGGACGAGTTTACGCCCAATCCGGCGAACCATAAAATCTACGTGCGAATAAACGAGGGCATTTATCGGGAACTGCCAAAGCTGATGGAGAATATCCTGAAGCAGGCGCAAATGTCGGAGGGATGAGTCATGTGCTGTTGGCCCAATCTGTCTTTGGCAGATTGGGCTTTGGTTTTATTGATAATAAGATTAACTTGCGGTTATCAAGAATTGTCCTTGTCGGCAACGGAATAATCGGCTTCGGTAAATTCCATTAACAGGTTAGGAATAACTACATCGATTATGATTTAGCCGATGAATCTCGGCGACTAATGCCTGGGATTACCATCCTCTTCTGCGGGGAGCGGCAGAGTTCCTGAACTTGATCCACCGTAAGCCAGGAAGATTGGAGCGGGCCGTTTTTATTTAACGCAAATAGGTGAATATTTCTATTTAACGTTGGTAAATACGAAACTAATCCCTGACAATTACGGAAATATGGCATACAATGAAATAATCAACGTGTAGTACCGTTATCAGTCATGGCAACGGTATTTACTCGCGGTGAAGGCAAATTGCGAGCGGCGAGTTTGAAAAGGAGAAAACGCCTTCCGGCTTTCTTTGCATGGAGCAGTACGACAATGTGTTCGGCGCGTGCAGAATTCCGATTCCCGGCAAGGACGAATTGGGCGGAAACTGTGAAAGCGATGTCCATGATTGAAGGCGAGCGGTTTTCGTCCGCCGAACCGTGCGTTTCGATATTCAACCAGAGGCCGGGGATAAGGGCCCGGATCATTGGAAACCTCGTGCGGAAAGAACTCCGGCCGGCATAAGGCAGACCGCCTTATCACCGTAGGCACACCATAGCCGGCGGGTTCCCAAGTTCCCCGAAAGAAAAACCCGATCCCGCCACCCGAATTTCCGGCGGAGGGATCGGGCACTCGTTTTCGGGAAGCGGCTCCGACAAGGAAATCGTTCCCGGGGCGCGTCTGTTTAACGGCAGAATCCACTGCAGTCAGGCTGGGGCGGACAAGACGGAAGCCGTTGTTGTTGTTCCGGTTGGATGGGCCGTCGTTGTTCCGATACGCGGAACGCGCGTTCCCCGCCGAATTGTTCCAGCTTCCGCCGCGAAGAACGCGGTTCGATCCCGACGACGCGCCCGTACAGGACAGTATCGCGAAAGGCGCGCGAACGCGCAAGCAGCAGGTGGGAGGTCAGCGATTCGGCGCGACGGCCGGCCTCAAGCTCGCCCATCGTTCCGCGCCCCAGCTTGCGTTCCAGCTCGGCGATGCGGGCCCTGTAACGCCTTTTGGTTTTTTGCTGAAGGTAAATACCGGAGTTCCGCACCAGAAAACCCAGGAAAGGAGCACCTTCCGCCACCGTGCCCACGACCTGCGGTTTTAGGGCAAGTCCCAGTTTTTCGCCGGCGTGGGAAACCGCCTCAAGATACAGCCCTTTAAGCTCGTCCAAATCGTTGCCAAAGATAAGGATGTCGTCCATGTACCTAAGGTAACGCCGAACGCGAAGACGTTCCTTGAACCGGTGATCCAGTGGCGAAAGGTAGTGGTTGGCGAAGTACTGGCTGGTAAGGTTGCCTATGGGAACGCCCTTGCCCGGCATGGCATGGGAGGAATCCACGATAACGCGGAAAAGATCGAGGGTTCGGCCGTCGCGGACAAG
>WQZW01000071.1 GCA_009780545.1 Treponema sp. | reverse complement strand
CAAAAAAAATACTCTCCTCCCCCCCCCCCCCCCCCCCATCATTCGTAAGTAAAGCCCCTTTTACACAAAGCAAACTCCTCTACCCCGGCTTGAAGTGCCGGGAATCCAACCCTTGGTCTGGATTTTCGGCGAATCCCGCCGGAAACCTTAGATATCAAAAATTCGCTACAGGAGAAGAATCATGACAAAATGCACACGGAACATCGGGCGGGCAATGGCTGTCTTGGCCATTGTCGGGGCGATAGGTTTTGCCGCCGTCGCCTGCAAAACCGAGGCGGACGGGCCGGACGGAGGAGCCGGCGGGGGAACTGGCGGAGGAAACGGCGGGGAAACACCTCCCCAGCAAGGTATCGTCTTTGTGGAAGATGGTGATAGTGGGTGGGCCGTTACGGGTTTAGATGATACGTTTATGGGAACGTCGCTCGTAATACCTGACAGATACGAAAAAAAACCTGTTGTTCGCATCGAGCAGAGCGCATTTTCGAATAAGGGTCTGACCGAGGTAACCATCGGGAGCGGCGTTACCGACATCGGGAGCTCTGCATTTAAGGGCAACCAACTGACCGAGGTAACTATCCCGGACGGCGTTACCTCCATCGGGAGCCACGCATTTAGTTTCAACCAACTAACCGAGGTAACCATCGGGAACGGCGTTACCTCCATCGGGGAATTCGCATTTCTTGACAACCGGCTGACCGAGATAACCATCGGGGCTGGAGTGGATATTTCTAGTGAAGTTAGTACGATGGGGGTTTATGATTCTGCGTTCAAGACGTTCTACAACGACACTGGCAAGCAGGCGGGAACTTACGTCTATTCCTCCGGTGCCTGGAATCTGCTGTAGTAGCCTAACCTGAAACCCTCCATCCTCCTGTCATCCCCTCATCCTACGATAAAGGGGCGACAGGAGGCTTTCCCGCCTGCGTGGGAAGGGACTTTGTTTTTTGGGGAATTATCGAGGAACCTTTCAACGTCATCATGGAAGCTGTCGGCATCCTGTTCACGGTGCTTGTGTGTATTGGTCGGGAGGAACATGCGGGGCGTTACGGGGCAGCCACACGCCGCTCAGGTTAAAGCCTTCACGCTTTTGCTTGCATACGGTAGAATTTACCTGTGCTACACCGTGCTGCATCTATCCGCATACACGGCTTCGCCGTGCTGTTGCTTGGCCCACTCATGATGCTCCTTTACAACGGCCGGCATCCTTGCTACAGTTGATCCACTATGAAGGAAATCTCTCTTACCGGCATCAAGCCGACCGGGGACCTGCACATCGGCAATTACTTTGGGGCGATACGGCCGGCGTTGGAGCTGGCCGCGACCTACGATGCGCGGTACTTTATCGCCGATTACCACGGGCTGAACACGATGAAGTCGCCGGAGGAGCTCCGCACGGCGACCAGGCAGGTTGCCGCCGGTTGGCTGGCCGCCGGCCTTGACCCGGAAAAGGTGATCTTCTACCGGCAGAGTTCGATCCCCGAGATTTTCGAGCTTTCCACGATGCTGGCGGCCTTTACCGCCAAGGGCCTGATGAACAGGGCCCATGCCTACAAGGACGCCGTGCAGAAAAACCGGGAGCGGGGCGAGGATCCGGATGCCGGGGTGAACGTGGGGCTTTTTACCTATCCGGTGCTGATGGCGGCGGACATCATCGCCTTCGATTCCGACGTGGTTCCGGTGGGCAAGGACCAGGTGCAGCATATCGAGATGGCCCAGGACATCGCCGGTTCGGTGAACGCCAACTACGGCGGAGCGATCCTCAAGGTTCCCCGGGCGGTGATTCAGGAAAACGTGGCCCTGGTTCCGGGGCTCGACGGCCGCAAGATGAGCAAGAGCTACGACAATACCGTCCCGCTTTTTGCCCCGGAAGCCGCGCTCCGCAAAACGATCATGCGGATCGCAACCAATTCCCAGGCCGTGGACGAACCCAAGGACCCGGAAACCAGCCAGATATTCCAACTGTACCAACTTTTTGCCGACAAAGCCGAGCAGGAAGCCCTTGCCGCACGCTACCGCTCCGGCGGAATGGGCTGGGGGCACGCCAAGGAAGCCCTGTTCGCCGTGGCCGACAGGACGCTGGCCCCCATGCGGGAACGCTACCGGGCAATCCTGGAGGACATTCCTGCCCTGGAGCGAATCCTCGCCCTCGGTGCGGAAAAGGCCCGTCCTCTTGCGGCCGGCACGCTGGCCCGGTTCAGGAAGGCGGCGGGGGTTGATGGTCCATCATCCTAACGGATGATGGACTCAGGCGTTTTGGCTTTGTCAAAACTCCACCCCGGCAATCATAGATTGCCGGAGTGGAACAATTTCTGCCTACCTGTAGCAGACCCGCAGCGCGAACAGGCAGGCCGTCTTATCCATATTACCCGTTTGCAAGAAGCATGCTTGCCAAAAGTTTTTTCGGCATAGAAAAAACGCGCTCCCTCATCCAGTACCTAAAAAGCGCCCCTAACCTCCGCCTTCTGTGCGCCTTCAGCAAAGTCTCAAGCGAATTGACTTTTTTGCGCGCCTTCGAGCCAAGTAGCCATCCCTTTGGAAAAGTTCACCGAGCAGAAAGTGACATTCTACTACAGCCTTATGGATGCCAGATATGACGCAAAAGCAATAGAGGACTTTATCTGCGGCAGGGGCCGCATCCCCATCATTGACCAGAACAAAAGGAAAGGCGCAAACCGCCCTCCGCTGGATTATGCGAAGCAGGAACGGGTTTAAAATCCGGGCTGCCGTAGAGCGAGCGTACTCGCATCTAAAAGACAACCTGATACCCAAGACGCTTTACTTTAAAGGCTACAGGAAAGTTTCTTCCGTGTTCATGGCTTCAGTCCTTTGCCTGGCGGCTATCAAGTATCTACAGGTTCTTGTTTGTTGAGAGTTTTGCAAGAGGCTCCATGTTTAGTTCTTTCTGTTTTCCTCTAGAAATACTTCAATTTTTTTCACAATTTCAGCAATGTCTGTGCTACTAAGGCGATCGACAACAATATCATAGTTGTTATGATACAAACTGTAACGGTCATGCCAAATTTCGTTTCTAAGCCCGGTCTCAAACTTATCCCACATTTCTTCATCTTCTGCCCTGTGTTCACAACCACCAGGAGGATGGATGTGACACTTGCATATACTGCACTTCAATTTTGTTAGATCTGGATTCTTTTTTTTATCTTCGAATATTTTGCAAACAGCATTATCCATTATTTCACGTATATTCTCCCGGTAGGAACAATCTAATAACTTAGATGGATATTCTTTGTATATTGATAAATATTCAAGAAATTCCGCTTCCTTTATTGTTTCCTCAGATTTGCCGATGAGTTCGGCTTTTAAGCTCGGAATAATCAAAATAATTTTAAATTTATTTTTGCGTAATAGATCAATAACATTTTTGTTTTGAATTGCTTTCCCGTCCAAGTCTATAAAATCGCCTGTAACTTTGGCCATCAGAATGACTATCTTGTAGCACAGCACCCTAATGTCCATTGGGTAATTACTATTTTTAAATTCTTTCATCCCAGTCAGCGATGATCGGGATTTTTTATACCCAGTCATTGATTTTATTTTAATAAATTCATCTAGTGTATAACCGCCTTCCTCAATGAAACGTTTTTTATTGTCAAAAATACGATCGTTAAAAAATTCATCCGTCGATAACACTTTTTTCCATGGCTCCTTTTCTCTAAGCTTCTCGATAACGGTAGTCTTGCCAATACCTGGAGGTCCGATGATGACGAATAGTGGCTTTTTCTTAGATTTTGCTCTCAGGAATGATTTGCTTTTCTTAAATAATATATCGAACCAATAGATAACATAGTCTGCCGCATTTATCATTGTTGGGACATCCTCGCCTATGTTCTTTATAATGCTTATGTTATCATTAATAAATTTATGAATATATTCCATTATTTCCTCATCAGGGTAAATATTTTTGTCTGATAAAATTTCTTTAAGTGAGTCGCAGATGCGTTTATGGTCAGTGCGTGTCAGAAATCTTATTCTATTTCGCCATTTTGATATGTCACTGGCATCCGCTATATTACTTTTTATTATTTTATTTTTTGCTTCAGGCGCATCTATGATTCCAAAAAGAAGATCAAGGTATACATCTTCCCATTCATTTTTTTTGGTTCCATTCATATTTATTACCCCCAATCTAGATTACTTGTAATGCTACATCAGGCAAAGCATTTCCAAGAGGTGACGCAAGGGGGACACCAGTGTGCGGTATCAGTTCCCCTTGCGTCACCTAGTGGCTGACATCAGCCATCGATGCCAGCCATCGCAGCATCACCTATCCCTGGCCCGCATTCGTTCAATAAGTTCTTGCGCGTGCTCATCCGTAGTGTCGTAACGTTCTTTAACACTGCGCAGAATATCATCATCCGAACCGCCGTGCCACCTGGCCTTCGACATAGCTTCTTCCATTTCCCTCCGTTCATTCTCCTCCTTACGTCTTTTCTCCTCTTCTTCTCTCCGCTGTCTCTCAGATTGCCGTGGATGATCCCAATAAGCCATAGGGCTTCCTCCTGAATTTTAGAAACATTTTACACACGAAATTCGTATTATTGCCACAATATGGATAATACGAAACCCAACAGAAGTACAATTGACACCACCCTCCAATGTCATGCACTGGGGGTGGTGTCAGCCGTTTAGGCACTACTCTTCAAGTACTCCACCATGCGCTTCGCAAATTTTTGCATGAAGGGCTTGGTCAGTCCCTTGATCTGTGATGCCCACTTTATCAGAATATCCCCAACCAGTACGGGCGGTTCCCCAGTATTCGCCTTTGGCATCACATGCCTTTTCTGCCATGCGAGCTGCGTCTGATGAAGGAAACCTGTACTTTGCTACTTCTTCTCTACTCATAACTCCCCCTGCAACAATTCTTCAGCTTTTTGTGTGATATCTTGCCGACGACAAGTCACACAATTCAGCATTGCCAGAATAATAGTTAAGCTGTTTTCTTTAGCTCAACTATCCATGGTAGCTACCCGCCATAAGAATAGCATGGGGTTCGAAACTTACAAGGGCAGGGTTGGGACAAGTTTTCCCGAATTTGGGGGTTAGTTTCGGGTTTTTCTGTACTCACCGTTCCACCTCAGCCGTCCCCCAATCTCCGCAATCTTCCAGCTGCCCTGCCTTAAAACCATGGTAACTATGTCGTCGCGGGCCGAGGCCGTAGGTGCTGGAGGAGCCGGACAATCTCCCCCCAAAGCCGAAAACGGCCTCTGGTCTCGACCGGAGGCCGCTTGGACCTCACATCAACTCCTCTAAGTCAAATTCCCCTGCAACACATGGTACCGTTATTCCCCAATTTGTCAACACTTCCGGGTGCAGTTCGCCGAAGATGCCCACCGGCCGGCCTTTGTGGATCAGCCTTGCGGCCCGGCCTTCGATGAAGCGGGGATCGTCGGCTTCCTCGGCCAGGTAGGGGCAGGAAAGGTGGTAGAACAGGGTCTGGAGTTGGCTGGCGGCGGTGTTGAAGCCGGCTTCGCGGTCGGCATGGAGGAAGCCGGCCCAGTGGCCGGTGGCGGTGCCGGAGTTTTCCGCCGGGTCCAGGAAGGCCACCTTGCCCACCTCGAAAATCATGTGGGGGTACATGGCATGGGCGGACACGGCTTCGCTGGCCACCAGGCTTGCGATCACCGAATCCCGCAGGTATTCGTAGTTCTCGGTCATCGGGTTGGCGATGCGGATGATCCGCTCCCCGCCGGAACGCATATTGTCGGCAAGGTGGCGACGCGAGCCAAGGTAGTTGTAGACCATTTCCTGGTAGCCCATCCCGACGAACAGCTCCTTGACCTTCCGGCCGAACAGGGTCAGCGGAGCCAGCCGGCCTACGGTGGGTTCACGGGGCGATTCCGGGGCAAACGAGCCCAGGCCGCGCCCGATCATGATGTCCTCCACGATGTCCGCCGCATGCAGGAAGTCGTTCCGGTACTCAGGCGGCCATGCAAGGATGCCGGGTTCGGCCTGCCCCTCCGGCCTGCCCCGTTCGGCCCGGTCGGTCGGCTCGGCCTTCACCCCCATGCGGGCCAGGGCGCGAACGCAGTCCTCGGCGCTCAGCTTCTCGCCCAAAAGCCGCTCCACCTGGGACAGCGAGCAGACCACCGGCTCCTGAAAGTAGAACGGATAGACGATGTTCCTCCCCAACGGCGTGTCGAAGGCGTACTCGACCTCGACCGGCTCCACGGTAAAGCCGTTGTCCGCAAGGTCGCAGGCCACGATCGAAGCGGCAAGGGAAACCATGTGAATGTCCGTTCCGGTCAGTTCGACAAAAATGTCCGTGTCCCCGACCTGCACCGCCCCGGAATCGGCGGAATTGATGATCGGCGGATAGGAAAGTATCTCGCCGGCCGAATCGGTCAGCAGGGGATGCACGGCCTCGTTCTCCAGGATGAAGGCGTATTCCCTGCCCTTGGGATGCCGGACGAGGATTTCCGAAAGGGTCAGCTTTTCCGGTTTGTCGCCCAGCGTTTCCCATTGCAGGGGGACGAAGGCGGCGGTTTGCGGGTCGCTGCCCCGGTAGATCACCGGCCATTTGATATGGGTACGGCGGTACAAGCCCATCGAAAGGGAACGGCGTTTCCTTCCAAAGTTCCAGGCGAGCTTTTCTTGGGTCTGAATCAAATCCCGCAGCGACGCATCGGTGATTGTCGCCCCCGAAGCGACAAAGCCGGCCAGAAAGGGCCGTACTCCCCGCACGCTCCCTTCGACCTGCACCTTCAGGCCGGCCTTTTGCGGCGCGCCCGGGCTCGAAAAGAACGGATACCGGCATTCCGGCCCGCCATGGTAGCGCCGCAACTGCCGGGCACAGCCGGAAGTCCCCCAAAGATCGGGCCGGTTGGTATCGTTCAGCTCGATCTTCATCGTCCGCTCGCCGGCCGGCAGTCCCTCGTCCCCCGGCTCGTCCAGTTCGGCCTTGGCGCAGGTCAACGCCTCCTCGAACCGATCCCGGCTGCCCCAGATTCCCCAGGGCGCATGGCCGGCTTCCGGCTTCCCGGATGCAAGTGCGAAAAAGGCACTCTCGTTCACTTCGATCTTAGGCACGAAATCTCCTTAGTTCACTATGGAAATCAATTCCCAATT
>WQZW01000070.1 GCA_009780545.1 Treponema sp. | reverse complement strand
TCCTTGTTTTGGGTAAAATCTTAAGGGAACGTAAATTTAGGGAAAAGGAGGTATATGCTGAGGCTGGACACCATGACGTTTTATATGAAAGCGCTTAAACCCTTTCCCCCCCCCCCCCGGTCAATCCGTAACTAAATTCTCTTACCGTAATCGTTTCCCTAGATTCACTCCCCGGCATGGAGTGCCCAATACAATTCTCAAAGGCCCCCATAAAGGCAAAGCCCTCCGGATCAAGGATAGACTTGGCGGTCGCCGAATGTTATTCGGAATTCCCTTGAACGGAGGGCTTTGTCATTGTAACTACCTTCAAGGAGGTATGGCAAGATGACGAAGAGACGATTCCCGATACTGCCGGCCGTAACGACGGCGGCACTGGTTCTGGTTCTGGCAGGCTGCCCGACCGGAGATGACGGTAAAAACAATGGCGGCGGCGGTGGTGGCGGTGGCGGAAGCAGCCTCATTAGCGGAGAGATAGGAGCAACACTGGCGTTTACCGACGTGCAGGTGTACACGCTAGACGAATCCGGGGCAATTCCGGCCTATCCTGTCTATACTGGAACGACAACGTTTACTACCAAGACACCTAGCGACGGCACGGCGACACTGACAGACGGCAAGCTTACCCTCAACTTCGGCACGCCGGTAGCGGGCGACCTGACAACAACTGCTTTTTCCACCTTCCTTTCAGACTACAACTCTGTTGCCGTAGCGCCTGTTGACGCTAAGGCAGTCTTTCTGGAGCTTAGCACGGCAACTGCTGACCTCCGGAAGATGAACAGCGAGCTAACGATCGGTGGGACGAGCTTCACCCTCAAAACGGAACATGTGGACTATGTTTACGTAAACAAGGATGTTACCGTTACAGGCAACGGCAAAACAAACGTGGCGGATGGCTCCACACTGGTCACTAAAAATTTCACCCTTGCCCTTAAAGAGGGTTGGAACGCCATCTACAGGGTGGATCAAGGAACGGGGGAGGAGGATATTGTCCTCGACGAAACGATGAGCGTCAACGACAGCACGGGCCTGAAGTGGGTCTTAGACTAGAGTGGCGGGCAGAGCCTAATTCTTCGAGCCTTAGACGGTAAGGCAAACGGACAAAACTATGGGGGCCGAAGGCCGGGCGGGAAAATACCTTCTGTCCGGCCTTTTTTGTCGGGAAAGTTCTACCCGGTAAATGCGGGGCGTTGCGGGGCAGCCACGCACTGCTCAGGCTAAAGCCCCCATGAGTTTATCGAGTAAATGCGTGGAGTTTTGGCCCGCAAAACTCCACGGCCAATCTGCCTTCGGCAGATTGGCCTCCCTCCATGGGGATTTATTCCCCCTCCTCAAAATACAGCATCCGGTAAGTTGCCGCACCTGCGGCAATGGCTCGGGCGTAGTTGCGGGTTTCGGAGAAGGGGACGGTTTCGATGAAGATGTCGGGGGGGAGGGTGAGACCGAGGGCGCGGAGTTGGGTGGAACGCCAACTGCGGACGCGGCCCTGGCCGCCGTTGTAGGCAAGGAGCGCCAACATGAGGTCGCCCTGGCCGAGGATGAGGGATTGCAGGTAGGAAGCGCCGATGAGGACGTTGGTTTCCGGGTCGGTAAGGTCGAGGGCGGTCGGATCGATGTCGACGCCCCGTCTCCGAAGCCGGTCGGCGGTTTCCTTTGCCGTGCCCGGCATGAGCTGGGTAAGGCCCGCGGCCCCGACACGGGAGGCGATTGCCGGCATGAAGGCGCTTTCGGTGCGGATGAGGGCGAACATCAGTTCCGGCTCGATGCCGGCCTCGGCGGAATGGCGTTCGACAATTTCGGCGAAGGGCCTCGGGTACCAGGTCCGCCAATCGGCGAGGCTCATCTCGGCGGGGTCGAAGGCGGCGCTTCGGGAATGGCGGTTGATCAGGGCGATGGCGTCCAGATGGTTGCCGGTCGCGGCGATTGCCCGCGCGACCCGGCCCGTCTCGGCCGTGGTCAGGGAACCTTCCCTTGCCCTGACGTAGCCCGGCGCGAGGTGCCCGGCATCGTTCCGGAAAAAGCCCAGGAGGAAGTTCAGGACGGCGGAGGCCGGGGGTTCCGGCTTGTACTCCTCGGTCGGCAGGACAAGGAAGGGTTCGTCGAGGTACTCGGTACTCCGCAGGCGGTAGTACGGCGAGTTCCGGCCGGCGACAAAGGCGATCCGCATCAGGGCCGGAACCGGGTCTCCGGGGGGAAGACCGAGGTCGGCCAATTGCCCTGCCGGGACATAGCCTTCCTGAACCGCCCGTGCAGCAAGCCAGGCAAACTTTGCCGTGATCCCGCTTTCCCGCTCCCGGAAAATTCCGAACACCCGCAACACCTTATCCCACTGCCACTGCCCGATAAGCTGTCGGCTCAAGGAATCGGCAATGTCCCAGAGGCCGGAATCGTCGGTAACCAGGGGCAGGTAGCGGGCCAGGAGGTCGACGGTCAGGGCTACGTCCTTGTCCACGGCGGAACGAAGGACGTACCACACCGTGGCGTCGACCTGGGCATCGGAAACCCGCATGGCAAAGGGCAGCGCCTGTTGGAACAGCGGTATGTTTTCCCGCCCGTGTTGCCGCGCGATGCGGCCGGCAAAAAACAGCAGGCGGAAACGTATCTCCGCCTCGTTTTCCGGAACGACCGAGGCGGCAAGGGCGGCGGCATGGGGGACGAGTTCTTCCGGAAGGTCGTTCGGGAGGCCGGTTCCGGCGGAGGATGCTATGCGGTCCAGGGCGAGGAGGAAGTCCCTGCCCTCGACGTCGGCCGAGGCGTACTGAAAGGCGGTCCCCAAGTCGCTGATGAGGTCGGGGTATTTGAACAGCGGTTCGGGGGAAAAGGCCAGCATTTGGCGGAACAAGGCCAGCGCCTCGCGGTAGCTCCTGCGGGAGGAGGCAAGACGGGCCTCGATGGCGACCGCTTCGGCCAGTGCCGAATTTTCGGCCGGGGATTCGCTTTGGTCGGGGATGCCGGGATACCAGGAGCGCAGGGCCAGAAATGCCGACTGGGGCGTGGAACGGTCGAGCATGAGGGCAAGGGCCCGTCCCGTATCGTCGGCTTCTACGACGGCATACACCTCGGCCCAAATTCCCCCGGCGGCCTTCCCGACCCGCCTGAGGAGGGCGGCCGGCAGTTCCGGGCCTTCGGTCAGGTGCATCCGGAGCAGCTCGGCGGCGGCTTCTTCCCGGACGAGGGCATTGGCGCTGCCCAGGGAGCGGCCGAAAAGCTCCGCGGCCCCTTCCCGGTCGCCGGCCTCCAGCCTCAGCAGTCCCTGGTAAAAGCCGGCATCGGAAGCGGCCGGCATCGCGGCACAGGAACCCAGCAGCATCAGGCAAAAGGCCGGGGCGACCAATGCGTGGAGATTGGGCAGACGGTATCCGTTCATTTCCTCCATTGTACTCAAAATGCGGGGGCTTTAGCCAGAGACGGGAGGAGATTTGCGGAGGAAAACGCCCGCGTCCGTCATCCATAGGATGATGGACGGCCGGCTTAAGGGCATAGTTCAAATCATGTAGGCCCTCACCTACTTCCGCCGTAGTTTTTCATGATTCTTAATTCTTTGTTCCGTAAGTACATACGCAAAAAAGGCCAAGTTGCCGAAGGAACCGTCGATTACGGGAATTCGCGCTTCCTTCTCCGAATCCGATCTGCCGTAGGCGGATCGGATAGGATTCAATTCCTCCCGAAGACCTCGCTGAGGAAAACCGGTTTGCCGAAGCGGTGGATTTTGCCGTTTTGCTGCCTCTTGGGATCGTCCAGGCACTTGAAAATGAAGGAGGCGAAGGCGGAATCGTTGCCGGACTCGCTTGAGGTAAAGCCCTGGACGGTGTTTTCGTCGGTGGCGGCGACAAGAAGGCTGCCGGCGAGGGCACGGAAGGCGGCCAAGGTGAGGGAGGCAAAGGGTTCCGTGCCGGCGTTCCGGTCGCCGGGCTTGGCGGGAAGTTCGTGCCAGGCGAGGATGAGCGAGGTTTGCTGTCGCTTGGCAAAAAGGCCGGTCAGTTCCCGTGCCAGGAGAAGCCAGCCCTTGATCTGCTCGTTGACCAGGATTTCGATGTCGGCAGGGCCGAGTTCGGCAAGGGGAAGCGGACAGGTCGGCGGGCAGCAGACGAAGATCGCCCGGTCTATGGGCCCGAGCCGGTTCTCGGCGGCCAGAATCAGGGCGCGGGAGGAAATCGCGCTGCCCGGATTCCAGCCGGAACCGGCAACCCGATCCGGCCGGCCGGTCCCAAACGTCGAAACCGGCTCCGCTTCCGGCACCCGTCGGCCGCCGCCCTGCCAGGAAAAACGGCCGACAATGGGCGCGACCGCATACTGCCTGACCCTGGCGGCGACTTCCAATTCGACGGCATTAAGGAGGGCGGACTCGTTTCCCGCAACCAAAATCCTTTTGGTCATATCGGGTAGTGTATAGGGAAAGGGGACCGGGGTCTAGCTGGCCCAAGCTGCCTGTGGCAGCTTGGGCTAGGGAGAATTGCGGGGCAATTCTCCACGCGTTTGGTGTGGGGCGGATCCCAGGCATTTGTTGCGGGAGAAGGCTGCGCGCATTTGGTATTGGGGGAAGGTTGCACGCATTTGTTGTGGGGAAGATTCCGGCATTTGTCGGTGAGAGCGGTGTGCGATCTGTTCCTCTTTCGATGGCAAAGTACTTTTTATCACTGCAAATTGTCATTTATGGATTATCGGGCAAAATATCTTGACAAAGGAAAATCGATAAACTATGATTACTACTGCGGTTTAGAAAACATCGGATACCCAAGGAGTTCCCAATGAAGAAATCCCGATTTGCGCTGATGGCCCTCGCCTTTCTCTTTCTCGCAGGCTGCAGTGGCAAGAACGACGGCACGATAACGTTGACCGGCTACATACAGATAGACCCGGCAGACCCGCAGTACGCCAGTTGGAATCCCACGTTGGCGGCTTTCTCCGAGCTGTATCCGAACATCAAGCTTGACTTCGAGTACGTAACCGGCGAGCAGTTCCACGACAAGTTCCAGATTATGGCCACCGCCAGGCAAATCCCCGACCTGTTCACCCTGTATGCCGGGCAGCGTTCCGGCTACATCCTCAACCGCGGGCTTGCGATGGACCTGCGGCCTTTCCTCACCGACGAATTCAAGGCCAACTACAACGAGGCGATCTGGGAGCCCCAGGGCCCGAACGGAGAAATCTACATTATCGCCCCCAACATGGCCGTGGCAACTGTCATCTATGCCAATCCCGCACTGCTTTCCGGACTTGGGCTGAGTCCGGCAACCACCCTGAACGAGCTGATCGCCCAGGTTCCCACGATTCGGGGAGCCGGCTTCGACGTGCTGATGTTCGGCAATTCCGCCGTCTGGCCGGGTTCGTCCCTTTTGCAGTCGGCGCTCCTGGAACGCACCGCCGGCAAGGATTGGTTCGCCCGCGCGATGTCCGGCGAGGCTAAGTTTTCCGACCGGCCCTTCGTCGAATCGCTGGAAGTCATCAAGCGGATGACCGATGCCCGCGTCTTTTCGGCCGGCATGAACCAGCTGAGCGGCCTTAACGCCATCACCGAATTCGTCAACGGCAGGTCGGCGTACCTTCTGCAGGCCGGCTGGTCGCTGTCGGCGATCAGGGCCGCCGCCGATCCGGAATTCTTCAACACGATCCTGGTGCTGCCCTTCCCCGACCTGCCGAACGACCTCAATCCCGGTTCCAACGTGGCGACTCTCGGCGAAGCCATCGGCATGAGTTCCCGCCTCAACAAGGAAAAAGCCGAGGCCGCATGGGCTTTCCTCAGCTTCCTCTACGGCGAATTCGGCATGGATGCCCTTATGCGCAAAGGCAGTGACGTAACCTACAGGCTCGATCTTTCCAAGTACGACATAGATCCGGTGATGCGGCAGTACATCGAAATGACCGACCGGCAGCACATGGGTTGGATCATCGACGCCAAGATGGACGGCGAGGGAGTCAACCTCGTCCTGAATCCCGGCATCCAGGCGATAACGATCGGGAGCAAAACCCCGCAGCAGGTGGCCGACGAGTACGAAGCCTGGGTTGCCGCCAACGAGGCCGGCCGCAGAAGGTAGCGCGCCGGAATGAACTACCGCAAGGCAAAACAGGCCAGCTACTACAGCTTCGTCCTCCCGGCATTCGTCCTGTATGCCTTGGTTCTGGTCGTTCCGGTACTCTTCAGCGTCGGCCTCGGCTTCTTCAGGTGGCGGGGCTACGATTCCCCGGAATTCATCGGCCTCGGCAACTATGTCCGCATGCTCGGCGACGGGGTTTTCCACATCGCCCTTCGCAACAACCTGCTCGTCGTCCTCGTATCGGTCCTCGGGCAGGTTCCGCTGGGCATGTTCCTCGCCTACATCCTCCACCGCAAAATGACCCGCTGGCCGGGCTTCTTCAAGGCGATGATCTTCCTTCCCATTACCGTTTCCTCGGTCATCATCGCCCAGCTCTGGAACCAGATTTTTTCGCCGGTCGGTCTTTTTCCTTCCATGGTACGCGCGATCTCCGGCAATCCGGATTACATCATGACCATCGTGGAAAACAGAACCTTCGCGATGGTTCCCATCATGTTCGTGCTTCTGTGGCAGCACACCAGCCTGTACATGGTAATCTTCCTTGCCAACATGCAGCGGATTCCCAACTCGCTTATCGAGGCCGCAAAACTCGACGGCGCAAGCGAGGGCCAGGTTTTCCTGCGGGTTGTCGCCCCGATGCAGGGCTACGTGATCTTCATCAACTCGGTGCTGGCCATTTCCGGCAGCTTCAAGAGCTTCGACCTGGTTTTCTCGATGACCCGTGGCGGCCCGGCCAACTTCACCGAACTGATCGCCATCTATATGTACAACTCCACCTTCGTCCACCAAAATTACGGCTTCGGCAGCGCGCTCGCCGTGGTCATCGTCCTGTTCTGCGTCGTCTCCGTCCTGGCGGCAAGGGCGATTTCCAACAAACTGTCGATGGAATAAAAGTGAAAGAGAAATTAGGAAGAAAGAAGAATTTTGAATTACTACGGTGGAAATATGAAAGGGCCAGCAGGAAGTAAAGCCGGGGGTAAGCTTCCCGCCGCAGTAAAAACGCTGAAAGCCGTTTTCACCACCGGCGATTAACGTTCGCCCGATACATGATTGACAGGAAACCTAACAAAGGAGCGTAGCCATAAAAACAGAACCTTTAAT
>WQZW01000069.1 GCA_009780545.1 Treponema sp. | reverse complement strand
GCGAAGATGCCGACGCTTGCGGCCTGGAGGGGGAACAGCAGCAGGGCAAGCAGGGCACCGCAGCCCAGGGTAACCGGCCCCAGCACGAAACGGCCGACGTCCCGCTCCCGGCAGCTCAGGCTGGTAAGGGCGGAAATCACCGGAACCCGCACGCCTGAAAGCCTGAGCCGTTCCATAAAAGTATAGGCGAGGATGCCGGCGGCAAGGGAGAAAACCGCAAGGGAAAGGCCGACAAGGGCGATTGCCGGGGTGAACGCGATCAGCAGGTGCAGGGACTTCCTTGTAAGCTCGGCCCTTACGTCGACGGGCCGGAATCCGGAAGTCCCGAGGTAGGCAACCGTAGCGGGGAAGACGTCTTTCCTGTGCGATACTCGTTCCATACCTATCGTACAGCAAAAACCGTGCCAAGTCGCCGCTTTGGTGATGATTTGGTTGCCTGCCCGGGATTGGGGCAACATGCTACAATTTATCGTAACAAACACCAAAAATAAGCCATCAAACGGGCGAATTCCATCCCCCGGAAACCGATTCCCGAAAAAAACCATCCGTCGGGGCGGTAAACGGCGGGACTCCCTTGCCGAAACGTATAAAAAATGATATACCGTGAATTCAGAAATTACTATGGCTGGTTCAATAATAAGTTCGATCGAAGGACTCCCGCCCGCTCTGGCAGCCTCGGTAAGCGAGGAAGAGAGGGCCTACGTTGCCGAGATACGGCGGATGGGGCTATTGCCCTTCGCCGTTACCGGGCACTTTGCCTCGCTTGCCGGTCCGGAAAGGGACGATCCCATCAGACGGCAGTTCTTTCCCGATCCCCGCGAGGGAATCCCCGACTCCTTCGCCGCGGACGACCCGTTGGGCGAACGGTATCACCGCGCGGCTCCGGGCCTTGTCCATCAGTACAGGAACCGCGCCTTGCTGCTTTCGGCAAAAACCTGTTCCGGCTACTGCCGACACTGCTTCCGCCGGGTGTGGATTTCCTCGGACGACCAAACCGACCAATACCGGGAATGGAAGGCGGCCTTCACCTACCTGGCCGGCCACACCGAGGTCCACGAGATTTTGGTCTCCGGAGGCGATCCGCTCACGATGGACAACGATAAGCTCACCGGGCTGTTCTACCACCTCCGCAATGCCCGGCCGGGAATCTCCCTCCGGCTCTGTTCGAGGGTGCCCATAACCGAACCGACGCGCCTGGACGCCGAAACGATCGCGCTGCTTTCCGGCTTTCATCCCCTGAAGCTGTCGGTCCACATCAATCATCCCAGGGAACTTTCACCGGAAAGCCGAGAGGTTTTCGCCCAATGCCTCAGGTGGAAGATTCCGATCAAGGTGCAGACCGTCCTCATGAAGGGGATCAACGACGATGCCGAGCTGCTCGCCTCCTTCTTCCGGGAATGCGTGAAGATAGGGCTTGATCCCTACTACCTGTTCCAGCTCGACCTTGCCCCCGGAACCGCCCATTTCAGGGTTCCGCTGAAGGAGGGGCTTGCGATATACGCCAAACTCGAAAACCTGCTGGACGGGGCCGAACTGCCGACCTACGCCCTGGACCTTCCGGAGGGAGGAGGCAAAATCAAGCTGCACCCCCAAGTGATAACCGGAGAACGAAATACGGAAAAGGGCAGGGAGTACGTCCTCAAGGATGCCTCGGGCGAGGAGTGGTTCTATCCCGCCGAGTAAACGCACGCGCAGCGTGTGAATTGAGTAATCGCGCCACGGCGTAGCACCAAAAAACGTGCCATACCCTCCGACAAATGCGTCCCGGGTTTACCCGGGACAGCGTGCGCCGCCGAGTAAACGCACTGCTTGACACGGAAAGCTTCAAACAGGGAACCCCGATTGATCTTCCGTCCCCGGGCTTCGGCTTGGGAAAGGGGATTCGGGCTTCCGGTTCCCCTAACTTTGGGAAAAATTTATCTCCGAAGGGTGCCTAGAGACTTGACAGGCGGAGATTCATCAACGATACTCTTTGGAAGAGGTGAGCTATGAAAAAATCGGCTATGTTCTTTGCGTTTATCCTCGTAGTATCGTCCTTTGCGTTTGCGGCGGAGGAGAAATGGTTTTCGTCAGGTTATCAGCAGGCGTTTTTTATGGGTACGTACGTGGATAACGGGGCCGTCATAGATACGTATACGGAGTCACGGGGGGTAAATTTATCTTCCCATAATTTTTTTGCAGGCAATGTTGGAATGTTTACCCATGCTTCGTTCCTGCTCCAAAACAAAGGCTGGATGCATGACAGTAACGGTCTTTCGGCCATTAACTTCGACGACTATGCGACAAATTTCCAAACGGGATTGATTACGGGAATTGCGTTCAAATCTAACTTCACGAATTTCATGAAGACATACTTCGGCATCGGTGTCAATTATTTAATGACATCGGCTTTTTATCCCGGTCTTGGGAATACATCTTATAACGAGATGTCATTTAATATCGGCATGGGTGTGGACGCGGGTTTCAAGGCCGACCTCACGGACAGATTTTTTGTCAAATTGGGGAGTACGTTTACGTTTGATCTTGCGAGGTACACTTCATTGGACGTATATACCGGTATGAAGCGGATTGATAGCTTTTCCGGATGGGAGCGGGACTTCTTAATGCTCGGCGCAAGCCCTTATCTGTCCGTCGGCATCAATTTATTTTAGGGCCCCGGCCACAATCTCGCTCCTGTGGAAAATAGGGCTATCTCCGAAATTTTCAAAAGATGCCGACCCGGGGTTCCTCGTTCACGAGCTTCCGGCTACCGTTTGTGGACTTAACCGTTCTCTGAAGCGGTACGGACGTTTAGCCGAAAGTTCCCGACCGCCGTCCTTGCGATGATCCTGCCGCTCCTCGGCGTCAGGTTCCCTCATCACATCCCGCCCTTCACAAATTACGACAATTCATTGCCTTGCAATAAATTAAGTATGCCACCTCGGAGAATCGAACTCCAGACACGCAGATTTTCAGTCTGCTGCTCTACCAACTGAGCTAAGGTGGCTCGAAGCCGATACCGATATCGGCACTACAGTTATGAATATGCAGGAATCCCGGATATTTGTCAAGTATGTTTCGAGCGTCCTTAATCCGGAACGATGCCCGAAGAAGCCCCGACGAACCGCCGCCGGCAGAAACGCCCACCGAAAAACACTATACTGGTCCCATGACCGACGCATTGCTGGAGCTCGACATCATGGCCGTCGCCTCGGGAGGGGCGGGCATCGCCAGGTTTGGCGGAAGGGGCATCTTTGTGGAAGGATGCATGCCCGGGGAACTCGTCCTCTGCCGCATCAAGGAGGGCGAAAAGGCCACGGCCCGAGGCGAACTTCTTGAGGTGCTGCGGCCGTCACCGGAGCGAATTCGGCCGGAATGCCCTTTTTTCGGGACTTGCGGGGGCTGCGACTTCCAATATATGGCCTATCCCGCCCAGATGAAGGCAAAAACGGTTATTCTCAAGGATGCGATTGCCCGAATCGGCGGTTTTGAGTCTCCGGAACCGGAGTTTATTCCAAGCCAACCCTGGGAATACCGGAACCGCATGCAGTTTCATGCCATCAGGCATTTTGAAAAGGACCTGCCGGATGCGTTTTGCGGACTCAAGGGGCGGAAATCGGACAAAATCGTTCCCATTTCGGACTGCCCGATAGCGGATCCCGGCATACGGAAACTGCTTTCCTCCGATCCCGAGGAGGCAAAGCGGCTGCTTCTCTCGCCGGAGAAGGACCGGATCACCGTATATTCACGGGGAAACCTACTTTTGAGCGAAAGCGGGCCTTCCAGGGGAAAAACCGAGCTGGCAGGAAAGGCCGTCGTCCTGGATGCGGGAGTTTTCTTCCAGAGCAACGGGGCAATGCTGGAGCGGCTTGTCGCCGACCTGCGGGAAATCGTCGTCAAGCTCGGGGAACGGCCGCGGAACCGGCCGATGGCCGACCTGTACTGCGGGGTGGGCACCTTCACCGCATTCCTGGGGGAATTTTTTCCGGCCCTGGACCTGGTCGAGGAAAACAGGACCTCCCTCGCGCTTGCCCGGGAGAACCTTGCCGCATTCAAGACCGTCAATTTTTGGCCGAAGCGGGCCGAAATCTGGGCAAAGACGAACCGGCTTGCCGACTACGGCCTGATCCTCGCCGACCCGCCCAGGCAGGGGCTGGGGAACCTCGCCGACCGATTGGCCGAAAGCGGCCCGGAGGTCTTCGCCTACGTTTCCTGCGACCCTTCCTCGCTGGCCAGGGACGGCAAAATCCTCAGCCGCTCGTATCGGATGGCCGAACTCCGCCTGTACGATTTCTACCCGCAGACCGCCCACATCGAAAGCCTGGCCCTGTTCGTAAGGAATTAGGGCCCGTCCCCAAACGGAATTTCCGCTTTACGGTACGATTGCGTTCCCCGCACAAGAGCCGCGGTTTCCGAGACTTTCCCTTTTATCCGAACCGTCCGGCATAAATTCGCTTTCCGGCGTTTCCCGTTCGGCCGCATCTTCGGCGTACCGTTCCCGCAATGAAATCGGAGAATTAACATTGCTGTCGGAATACTTGTTTTGAAAAAATGCGTAATGGAAAAATCGGATACTATAGTCAATTGACCTAATCAATTGACTATTTCCGATTGTAATAGTTTATTGTACAAGGAATTATGCAATTCCATGTACAATAAACTAACTTAAAGGAGTATAAAATGATTTTGTTTACAAAGTCCGCCTCGGCAAAATCCGCCTCGATGAGTCGTTCCTCGTAATCCGGATCGTGCTTGATATCGACAATAACTTTTCCAACCTCGTCAATGGAAAAACGGTTATCAAAATTGCCGGTGGTGTGATCATAGCGCGCCATCGTGCGGCTTATCTGCAGCGGAATATCGTGTTCGATAAGCTTAAGGATTGCCACCTTTGTTTTGACAAAAGAACCAGGGAGCTTCGTGATGGAATCGTGGGTTTCGGCGTTCATACTGTAAAGCGAGACTTGAACGCCGGAAAATGTGATTCTCAAAACCCCCATTTCACGGCGCCGGTCAAGCACGCCGTAAAAAAACGTCGGATCGATATCGTTAATCTTGTTTTCATGCGGAATGAGCAGTGTATGCAACGCTCGTTGCAACGGCTGGTAAGCTCGATCTGAAGCTGCACCAACTGGGGATTGTTCTTAAAATGATTTGCAATATAATCCTGGGTATCCTTGTCCGCACGGAAAATGTCCGGGGTAAAATCCTGCCGGATTGTTTCGGGCATAAGCTCGGAATAGGAAAAACGCCTGTCCTTGGAATCGAGTTCCGTGAAGGTAAACCCGAAAACGATAAAACCGTCATCTTCCAACAATGCATAAAAATCCTTTGCGTCCTGCTCGATAATGCCGACATCGGCTTTTTTATAGGTTGCCGCGATTCCGTCAACCAGTTCCCGTAACTGCCGCGGCTGTCGCAAAAGAGTTTTCAGGAACACCGCGCCGGATTTGTCGGTAACGTGATCCTTGAAATTGCCCCCGTTGGCAATGTACCCAACCTCCCGTGCCCACACGAATCGGCCTGTCTCCCGCCCGACGGGCGACTGCGAGCCGTCCCTTCCCGGCATTCCAACCGGGGAACGGGCAACCTGTACGCTTCCCCACGGGATGTAAAAACACTGTTGTCAAGAGAAATTTCCTTCAAATGCGGACCGATTTGTCATACGATGATAGGGTGAATGCCGATTTCTTCTGGAAAACGGACAAGGGCGAGGTGGAAAGGCAGAACACCGGCTTTGAATGGTTGTACCGAAAAACGCAAACCCCCAAGGGACTTTTTCGTCTCGGAAGAGCAGGGACACGCTTCCCGGGGCGGACGAAGCGTTAGGCATAGCCCCTCCGGCCCGGCCGTCCGGGAGATTGTCGGGACGGTTCCTTTTTTGACGACACCGACCTGCGGACGCTCCCTGCCACCGTACCGGCATGTCGATGCGATACGGAGACAAGGGAAGCGACGATTAAGGTTTATCCTAACGGAAAATCGGCCGGTCCCTACAGCAGGTACTCCAGGGACCGGCCTGAGGAAGGATCCTCGAAGAAAAGCCCGACGGCATGCAGGGCAAGGAACGGGTTTTCCTGATCCGGATCGTCCGTCAAGGGATCGCCGTACAGGGGATCGCCCCGGATGGGGCAGCCGACCCAGGCAAGATGGCAGCGGACCTGATGGCGGAAGCCCCGAGCGAGCCTTGCCGTACATCGGAAGTGGCCGGGAAACCCGGCGGCCGGGCCGGCGATTTCCGTGATTTCGGTTCGGTAAGGGCGGCCCCGGTCGCCGGCGACGTCGGCCCGTCCCTTGGGAAGGTCCGTCACCGGGCGTACCTGCTTCCTGCCGGGGCCGAAAGGACGGAAAAAACTTTCAATAGAAAAGGGGCGGCCCGGAAAACCGGGTGAAGGGGGAAAGGAATCGGGCGGGGGGCCCGGATTCCGGCAGACAGCCCGGTACTCTTTAACGAAGCCCCCTTGCGATTGCTGGGCAAGAAGCCCGTCCAGCGCAGCCCGGTTCCTGGCAACCAGGACAAGGCCGGAAGTCTCGAAGTCCAGGCGGTGGAGCAGGCCGCCCTCCCCTACCTTCTTCCCGACAAGCTCCAGCACCGGCGGAAAGCTCCGGGCGTACCAGGCCAGCAGGGTTCGGCCTTCTCCCCCTTTGACCGGGGCGCAGTGCATCCGGGCCGGCTTGAACAGGACGGCAAAATCCCCGTTTTCGTCGATTATCCGCGGGCCGTCCGCTTTTTCCATCCCCTTGTTCCGAACCGGCGTTAGTGCTGTCGGTCCCTGGGAAAGGAATCCCGGTCGAGAAGGTTGATGGCAAGTTCTACCTCGGCGATGCCGATGTCCAGCTTGGAGGCGATTTCGCCGGCGGAAAGCCCCTCGGCAACGAGGCCGGCGATCCGCTGCTTCAGCCTGGATTTTGAGGACAACAGGGAGATCGGCAGGGCATCGGGAATCTCCGACGGGACATCGGCGGAGGAATCCGGCGGCGTATCGGCCGAAGAATCCGACGGGACCGTTTCCTCATGGGGAGATGCCGATTCTGGGGAGCCGGCGCGGGGAATCTCCTGCGGACGGGGCGGGGCATCTTCCCCGAAGAGCAGGGGCTGTTCGGAAAATTCGTCCTCCCCTCCTTCGCTGCGGTGGTCCAGGGCGCTGCGTATGCCCCGGCCGAGGCTGGCGTACATCGCCTCGCCCTGGCGGCTGCGGTTGAGTTCGCGGACATAG
>WQZW01000068.1 GCA_009780545.1 Treponema sp. | reverse complement strand
GATGTCGGCGGACCTTTCGCCCCCTACATCCAGTCGGAGCGGACGGAACTGTATCGGGAGCGGGCCGGAAAGCTCCTGGACGACGGGGCCGCCTACCGCTGTTTCTGCACGGCCGAGCGTCTGGAAAAGGTCCGCACCGAGCGCGAAGCGGCCCGTTCCCCGGAAACCGGCTACGACCGGCTCTGTCGGGAAATCCCCGAGGAGAAAGCCCGAAAAAGGGCGGCCGAAGGCGAACCCCACACGGTCAGGCTGAAGATCCCCCTGGGGCAAAGCACCCGCTTCCGGGACCTGTTGCTGGGCGACATCGAATGGAAGAACGACGACCTGAGCCCCGATCCGGTACTGCTGAAATCCGACGGCTTTCCCACCTACCACCTGGCCAACGTCATCGACGACTCGCTGATGGGGATAACGCATGTCCTCCGTGCCCAGGAATGGCTGGCCTCCACTCCGCTGCACCTGATCCTGTACGCCGCCCTGGGCCTGCCGCCGCCCGAATTCTGCCATCTTCCCATGGTGATGGGCGAGGACGGCAAAAAGCTGAGCAAGCGACATGGGGCCACCAGCGTGGACGAGTTCCGGAAGCAGGGCTACCTTCCCGACGCCCTGCTGAACTACGTCGCCCTGCTCGGCGCGTCCTACAGGGAAGGCACGGACATCTACGGCCTGGCCGAACTGGAAACCCTGTTCTCCCCGGACAAGCTGAACAAGGCCCCGGCGGTTTTCGACTACAAGAAACTGAACTGGATGAACGGCCAGTACATCCGAACGAAAAGCGATACGGAACTTTCCGAAGCCTGCCTGCCCCATGCGATCGAGGCCGGGCTTTTCGGCGGGGCCGGGGATTCCCCTTCGGCCGCTCAGCGGGAACTGTTCCGCTCGGCGATGCCCCTGGTCAAGGAACGCCTGGTCCTCCTTACCGAAGTCGCCGAAAAGATCGCCTACCTTTTCCGCGAACCGGAACTGCCTCCCACCGCCGACTTCATCCCAAAGAAATCCGACCCTGCCGGTGCCCTTGCCCTGCTGGAACTGGGTTTGGGGATGGTGCGCCCGCTTGCCGAGGCCGAAAGCGACGAAAGCGCCGAGGCCGTCGCCAAGGAGCGGGCGGAAAAGGCCGGGGTCAAACTCGGCGACCTGATGATGCCGCTCCGGGTAGCCATCACCGGCAGCAAGGTCAGCCCGCCGCTGTTCCTTTCGCTACGGCTGCTCGGTGCGGAACGGTGCGAGGCAAGGGTGAAGCTGGCGGTTTCGGCTCTTCGGGGGTGAGACAGCGGTCCAATCGGCATGGCCGATTGGACTCGGAGGTTTGCTCACTCTGCTTTTGGCAGAGTGAGCAAACCTCCGCCGCATCCCTTGTCCCCTCACCTTAATCCGTATATTTTGATTGGCAGGTATTTTTCGTATTTTAAATAGTCGTTGTCTTCGGTGAATATTTCCCAGCCGTTTTTTATCGCGACGGCGCAGATCAGAAAGTCGGTGTGCGAACCTTGTATTCCATGCCTTCTGCATTCGTTGGAACATTCCGCCGCAAATTCATAATCGGCTGTCCGTACGACATAGTCGGTAAACGCCGACATCTTGCTTTTTATTTCCTCGTATTTATCCCTGTCCGATACGCCCGACAGCACTTCCTGACGTATTGCCCCTATTATTTTGATTTCCGCATTCCGCACAAGCCCGATTAAATTGTCCACGATCGGGTTGGTTTCGGTATTGTTCTTCTTTCGGAAAGCCGGCGACCAAACAGGCGTATCGACTAAAACGTTCATTTTCTGCCGCGCAACTGTTTCCAGTCATAGTCTTCATCATATTCGACGGTGTTGAAAAGGGATATCACGTCTTCTTTCGCTCTTTTTGCGATAAATTCATGGAGGGCAACATTGACGGTCTCATTCTCCGTCTCCAATCCTCCGAGATGGAAAGCCCTTTCCAGCAAAGCACCGTTTATGGCCAACTCCGTACTCATGCTTTGATCATATTGGCTTTGAGGAGGGCTGTCAAGACGATTTTTTCCCGCTTGGCAATTCCCCGCTCCCGCAACACCTAAGCCGTGGGAAAAGGCCTCCGGTCGCAGACCGGAGGCTCGGAGTTTTGCTCCGCAAAACTCCAATTCCAAGCTGACAAAGTCAGCTTGGAACAACCATCCCCAACAAAACCTGCACGATCCCCGCAATCCCGATAACCAGCATCCCCGCAAACAAAAATCCATAAGCCCGTTTCCATCGCTCCTCCCGGTTCCGGTACAGGCGTTCGCCGAACGTGCTGTGGTCGGTCAGGGGGTCGGGCTTAAAGCCGAAAGGGAGGATCATCATGAGCAGGGCGATGAGGATCAGCAGGGCACCGGAGAGGAAGTTGGCCGGGAAGAGATGGGCGAGGGTAAAAAAGCCCCGTTCGGCAAAGCCGTACAGGAGGGCAAGGACCGAGGCGGCCGCCATGCACCGCAACGCCATGATCAGGGCCCTTGCGAAGCCGGCCATGCCGGTCAGCCGGTCACCAGATGGCAGGCGCAGAGCCTGCCCTCCCCCACCTTGATCAGCTCGGGCGTCACGTCCTTGCACATATCCTTCCGCACGAAACAGCGCTTGTAGAACCGGCAGCCGGGCGGAGGCGAGATCGGGCTGGGCACGTCGCCCTCGAGGATGATCCGTTCCTGCCGCTCGTCCACGTCGTGCACCGGGATCGCCGAAAGCAGGGCCTTGGTGTACGGATGCAGCGGCCCGGCGAACAGCGACTTGTAGTCGGCCATCTCCACCATGGTCCCCAGATACATCACGGCGATGTTGTCGCTGACATGGCGCACCACGCTCAAATCGTGGGAGATGAACAGGTAGGTAAGGCCGAGGTCCTTCTGGAGGTTGTTCATCAGGTTGAGGATCTGGGCCTGTATCGAAACGTCCAGGGCCGAGACCGGCTCGTCCTGCACGATGAACTTCGGCTGCAGGGCCAGCGCGCGGGCGATCCCGATACGCTGCCGCCTTCCCCCGTCAAGCTCGTGGGGGTAGGCGTTCTCCAGCCGTTCCGCCAGCCCCACCGTTTCCATCAGCGACAGCACCATCCGGTACAGCTCGGCGTTGCTCCCGGCCTTCCGGTTGATCCGCAACGGTTCGGCGATGGTCTGGAAAACGCTCATCCTCGGGTTCAGCGACGCGAACGGGTCCTGGAACACGATCTGCATGTTCTCCCGCATCTTCCCCATCCTCGCCCGGTTGTACTTCAGGATGTCCTCCCCCTCGAAGATCACCTCCCCGGCGGTCGCTTCCAGCAGCCGCAGGATCACCCTCCCGATGGTGGACTTCCCGCACCCGGACTCCCCGACCAGCCCCAACGTCTGCCCCCGAGCGATCCCGAAGTTCACCCCGTCCACGGCATGCAGCATGCCCTTTGACGTCTTGAAGTATTTCTTGAGGTTCCTCACCTCGATAAGGTTCTCCGCCATGTCAACTCCTCTCCTCAAAGCCGGAATTCAATCCCCGGAACCATGGAGGGGGGCCAAGCCCCCCTTCATTCCAGCCAAAAGTTGCCGCTTCGCGACAACTTTCGTCTTCCATTACCCCCCGAACGGGGCTCCGCCCCGTAACGCCCCGCATTCACCGCCCGGAGTTCTGCCGCGCAAAACTCCACTCCGCCGGTTGCACCGGCGACATTTTCGTCAACCGATGCCCCGATTCCGTCATCCCTTGGATGCCGGACCGCCCTCAAAAAGCAGGCACTTGGCCACATGCCCCTCCCCGACCTTCACGTTGGTCGGAATCCTCGTCGAGCATTCCGGTTTGGCCAAGTCGCAGCGGGGATGGAAGGGACAGCCGGAAGGCAGGTCCCGGGGATCCGGCATCAGACCCTTGATCGGCTTCAGGGTGGCCTCGTCCTTCTTGATGTCCGGCAGCGAGTTGAACAGGCCGATGGTGTACGGGTGCTTGGGATTCTTGTACAGCTCCCGCTTGTCGGCATACTCGACGACGCTGCCGGCGTACATGATCGCCACCTTGTCGCAGATGTCGGCGACTATTCCCAGGTCGTGGGTGATCATGATCATCGCCGTGCCGTACTGGTTGCGGAGATTCTTCATCAATTGAAGGACCTGCGCCTGGACGGTCACGTCCAGGGCCGTGGTCGGCTCGTCGGCGATCAGCAGCTTGGGATTGCAGGCAAGGGCGATGGCGATCACCACCCGCTGCCTCATTCCCCCGGAAAACTGGTGGGGATACTCCTTGGCCCGCTCCTCGCCTATCCCGACCTTGGCCAGCACCTCCACGGCCTTCCGAAGGGCGGCCGCCGCCGGAATCTTCTCGTGCAGGAGGATCACCTCGGCGATCTGGTCCTGCACCGGAATCACAGGGTTCAGGCTGGTCATCGGGTCCTGGAAAATCATCGAAACCGTATGCCCCCGAATCGAGCGCATCCGCTTTTCCGTGGCCGTCACGATGTTCTCGCCTTCCAGCCAGATCTCCCCGCCGACGATCTTCCCCGGCGGGTTCGGCACCAGCCGGAGGAGTCCCAGGGCCGTGGTGGTCTTCCCCGCACCGGTCTCGCCGACCAGTCCCAGGGTCTGGCCCTTCTCCAGGGTTATGTTCAGGTCGTTGACCGCATGGACCACCCCGTCGTCGGTCAGGTAGTGGATCGTCAGGTTCCTTATGTCGAGCAACAGGTCGTTCGTTTCAGCCGGCGTGCCGTTTTCCATGACTCGTCCTTATTTCTTCAGCTTGGGATCGAGTGCGTCGCGAAGCCCGTCACCCACCATATTGATCGCCAGAACCACCGTCACGATGGCAAGCCCGGGAAAGGTTACCATGTGGGAGTATTCCCGGATGAACCGCCGCCCGTCGGAGAGCATGAAGCCCCATTCCGGAGTCGGCGGCTGTATCCCCAGGCCGATGAAGCTCAGGGCCGCGGCGCTGAGGATGGCCCCGGAAAGCCCCAGTGTCGCCTGCACGATGATCGGGGCCAGGCAGTTGGGCAGGATGTGCCGCGTGATGATCCCGAAATCGCTGCTGCCGATGGCCCGGGCCGCCTCCACGAATTCCCGTTCCCGGATGGTAAGGACGGCGGCCCTGGTGATCCTCGTGTAACCCGGAATCGAGGCGAGCCCCACGGCGATCATCACGTTGGTAAGGCCGGGCCCCAAGGCGGCGACGATGGCGATGGCAAGGAGGATGCTGGGGATCGAGATGAGGATGTCGATGAACCGCATCAGCACGTTGTCCAGGGTCCCGCCGTAAAAGCCGGCCAGGGAGCCGAGGACCAGCCCCACGATAAGGCCGGCGCCCACGGCAATGAAGCCGATCCGCAGCGAGGTCCTCGTCCCGAAGATCACCCGGGAGAAAATGTCCCGCCCGAAATTGTCCGTGCCCATGACGTTCTGCAGTGTCGGCCGGCTGAAAGTGTTGTTCAGGTCCTGGGCCACCGGGCTGTACGGGGCAACCAGGTCGGCGAAAATCGCCGTCAGCACCAGGAGAACCGTTACCGCAAGGCCCGCAAGCCCCGCCTTGTTCCTACAAAACCGCCGCCAGACATCGACCCAAGGGCTCTGCTTCCGCTTTCCCCTCTTTGCGTTTGTTTCTTCCATAAATGGTACCCTCCCCCTACCGGTACTGCGACCTGATCCTGGGGTCCACGAACCCGTACAGGATGTCCACGACCAGGTTTACCAGGCTGAATATCAGGGCGAGCATCAGAACGCCGCCCTGTATGACCGGAAAGTCCCTGGAGGAAATCGACTGCACCATGAAGAATCCGATGCCCCGAATGGCAAAGACCGTCTCGGTGAGGATCGCCCCTCCCAAAAGACCTCCGAAGGAAAGTCCGATTACGGTGATCAGGGGGATGAGGGCGTTCTTCAGGGCATGCCGGACGATGATCGCCGACTCGCTCTGCCCCTTCGCCCAGGCCGTCCTGATATAATCCTGCCGGATGACCTCCAGCATGGAGGACCGGGTAAACCGCATAAACTCGCCGGCCATGGAAAGGCCGATGGTCAGCGAGGGCATCACCCAGTGCCGTAACGTGTCCGAACCGGAGACCGGCAACCAACCGAGGTTGACCGAGAACAGGAGGATCAACATGAGCCCAAGCCAGAAGTTGGGTACGGAAAGGGCCACGAGCCCCAAGACCGTGGCCACGCTGTCGAAGATCGAGTTGTGCCGTATCGAACAGATGATCCCCATGGGGATCCCGATGACGATCGCCACCAACAGGCTGAGGCCGGCAAGGGTCGCCGTGGCCGGGAACCTGAAGGAAAGCTCGGTAAAGACCGGCCGCTTGGTCGAAAAGGAATCGCCCAGGTCGAAGCGGACGACCTTGGTAACGTAGCCCACAAACTGGACGAGGAAGGGCTGGTCCAGCCCCATCTCCTGCCTCAGGGCCGCAACCGCTTCCTTCGGGGCCCTTTCCCCCAGAAGGATGGTCGCCGCATCGCCCGGCGTTATGTACACTAAGGTAAAGATCACGAACATCACGCCGAGGAGAACCGGCAGCATCATCAGAATCCTGCGTAAAATGTACTTGTGCATACGGCTTTCCCTTCCCGCCCGAAGGCGGAAACTATCGAACCTGCGGATGCGGGCCCTACCACAGGTCCGACCGCACGGAAACGGTTACGGGGGCCGGGTCTAAACCCACGGCCCATGAGCGGAACTTCGTCCGCAAACACCCGTTGCGGGTCCCGAGCTTCTCAGGACCCGCAACGGATGCCACACATCTCTTTACATAACCCAAGCAAAACAGAAACCAAGGAACCGCCTCGTTTTTCCTGTCGGCGGTTCCCAAACGCGCGCCGGGAAATCCCGGCACGGTTGCCGTCAATCAACGCTTTCAATGTCAAGCCGGAAGCCGGCCGACGTTCGCGGCAGGAACCCTTGGGTATTGCCGCGAACAACGTCGATTCCCTTAGTTGTTCTCGAACCAGACCGTCCAGAAGGGATGGTGTCCGGCGGGATTCGGGGTAAAGCCCCGCACGTTCGCCCTGGTAACGACGATGTTCTCACCTCCCAGGGTGGGAAGCCAAGGCACGTCGGCATGGATCAGTTGCTGCGCCTGTATGTACAGGTCGTAACGCTTACTCGGGTCGGTTTCCACCCGGCCGGCATCGAGCAGCCGGTCCACTTCGGGATTGACCATAAAGAACCGGTTGCCTCCGGCACCTTGGGCCCTGGAATGGAAGATTTCAAGACCGTAGTCCGGGTCGGCGGTTATCGTTACCCAACCCAGAATGAACATATCGTGCTCGCCCTTCTCGGTGGACTCCAGATAGGCGGCCCATTCCAT
>WQZW01000067.1 GCA_009780545.1 Treponema sp. | reverse complement strand
TCAGGGCGGACCTCGGTGCATACCAGAACCGCTTCGTGATGGCCAACAAGAGCGTGAACATTGCTGCGGAAAACCTTCAGGCAGCCGAATCCCGCATCAGGGACACCAACATGGCGGCCCAGATGGTGGACTTCACCAGGGATTCGATCCTGACCAGGGCTTCAACCTCTATGTTGGCACAGGCCAACGTGAGGCCCCAGTCCGTGCTTCAGCTCCTGGGCTAACACCGAAAGCTACCTATCGTCAGATTACGGTTCGTCGATCCGGTACTTGCTTTACATTCAAGAGGCTTCTGGACGTCGTCTTTTGGATGAGGGGACAGGGAATTCGCGCCATTCCCGTCCCCTGTTTTTTATCGCTACCCGCCGGCAGGTTCCGGTGGTATATTTTAAGGAAGGCCGGTCGGGGCGGGTGCTCCGTGCCGGTTTTCCGTTTCCGCATGCGGCTGGGCCGCTGCGGAGGGGACGTAAAGTCCCGGGGGAACATCGTTTGGACTTCCGCTTGCCCGGCAACCCCCGCAAAATTTACGGACAGAGAGGCATGATATGGCCATTACGGGTATTGGGTCCGCGGCGGGGTATGGTTCCTCCCGGGTCCCGGCAGGAAGGGAAGTCCCTGTCATCGAACGTCCCCCGTTTTCTCAGGCGGACCGGCAGCCGGTCAGGAGCGTGGAGCTGGACTTTTCCGATTTCGAGAGGACTTTCAACAGAAAGCTCCAATTCGTGGTGAATCCCCAGTCGAACGAGGTAATCGTCAATGTGATCGAGGTAACGACCGATAGGGTTATAAGGGTGATTCCATCCGAGGAGATGCAGCTGCTGAGCGGTAACCTGAAGAAGGTTGTCGGCTTTCTGTATAGCCGGAAGATATAGGCTGTCCCGGCCCGTCATCCGGTAACCGGCTTCTCGATGGTTCTTTTTAGGAGGTTCGAGTCGTATGTCGGATGTTTTTGTGCCGGGGCTGAGCAGCCGTTTCGATACCGAAAAGCTCGTGGAAGACATGATGCGACTTCAACGTATCCCACGGGATAGGACGGAAAATGCCATCAATCTCATGGAATCCCAGAAAACCTGGTGGCAGGGCCTCGGCCGGCAGCTTTCTCTTCTCGGGGACAGCGCCCGAAACCTCTTTTCCTTTCAAAATCCCTTCAACGAACGGGTCGTTTTTTCTTCCGACGACGGTACGATCTCGGCAACCGCCACCAGGGAAGCCTCCGAACAGTCGGCGAGCTTTTCCGTGCTGCAGCTTGCCCAGGCCGACCGCTTTCTTTCCTCCCCGGTCGGAGAGCGGACCACGGTCGATGCCGGAAATTACGTCTTCAGGGTGGGCTCGGAGGAAATTTCCTTTACTTTCAGGGGCGGAAGCCTGGGTGAATTTGCCGATGCGGTAAATCGTTCCGGGGCCGGCAAGGTGGGGGCCAACGTGGTTTCCGTACAGCCCGGCACCAGGTCGCTGCTCATCGAGTCCAGGCTTACCGGGGCGGAGAACCGGCTGGGCTTTTCCGGGGATGCCGAGGTCCTGGCCCGGAACCTCGGGATGATAGGGCCGGCCGGCTTCCGCAGCGAACTGGCCTTCGATGCCGAAACGTTGCGGGAAGGCGGCGCGCAGGACGGGAGCTTCATCCAATCCGAAGGCACCGTCGAGCTTTCCCCGCGGGGCTCCGCACGGATTCCCCTGGAACTCGACGCGGCTTCCGGCGTTCCTCTCGTGCTTCGCCTCCAGACGGCGACCAGGATACGGGAGGCCGAGGAAGTTCCCCCGCCTCCCGGTCCGGACGTTCCCTCCTCGGGGTCGGTCAGTCACCAGGGCATTACCGTACACAACGAACCGTCCTCGGTCCCGCTTCCGGAAAATGCCGAAGGGGAAGGCCCCAGGGTGGACGACCTCGTCGTCTTTTCCCTCATTTTTGCGGACGGGACCGGCGTCAAGCTTCCGGAGATCGACGACAGCATCGAATTTACCGCGCGGGAGTACGACCTTTCGCAGCTTGTCGGGGGGAAGATTCCCGTCGCCCTTGGCATGGACAATGCCAATACCCACCGGGACATCCTCGTGAGGGACGCGGTGATCCTCGACCCGGAGGATGAAGGCGGGGACTTCAAGGCGCTGAACGCCGTCTCCACCGCCCAGGACGCCATTATATCTATGGAAGGAATTCGGATGACCCGACCTTCCAACGTTATCGACGACATCATCCCCGGGGTTACGATCACCGCCCGCGCGACAGGCGACCGGCCGGTACGGCTGGATGTGCGGACCGACAGGGAACTGGTCAAGGAAAGCATCATCCAGCTCGTGGGCAACTACAACCGGCTGATGGCCGAGCTCAACGTCCTTACCCGCAACGACCCTTCCCTCATTACCGAGCTCACCTACCTTTCGCGGGAGGAAAGCGAGGAGATGAAGGAAAAGCTCGGGGCCTTTTCCGGGGATTCCACCCTGGCCCAGCTTCGGAACGGCCTGACGCGCGCGACCTCGTCCCCCTTTCCCACCCAGGCCGGGAGGGAGCTTTCCATGCTTGCCCAGATCGGGATAAGCACCAACGCGCGGGGAACCGCCGGCTTCGATCCCACCAAACTTCGGGGCTACCTGGAGATACGGGAAAGCACCCTCGACGCGGCCCTGGAGAACAACCTTCAGGCGGTGCGACAGCTTTTCGGCTGGGATACCACCGGGAACCTCATCGTCGATTCCGGGGTGGCCTTCACCCTGAGTACCATTTCCAGGCCTTTCGTCGAGACCGGCGGGATCATCTCGCTGAAGACCGGAACCATCGACTCCAGGATTCGGCAGGACACCCAACGGCTGGCCACGATAGACCGCCAGCTTGCCGCCCGCGAGGTCGAGCTGCGGATGCAGTTCACCCAGATGGAGAGCGCTTTCTCTCAGATGGAGCAGACCTCGGCGCGATTCGACAGTCTGAACAACAGCAACTAGCGTATGAGGATAACGATAGACGGTACCGATGCGGACATCCGGATCGAGGAGGAGAGGACCCTGGGCGACGTGCTTGCCGCCCTGGATACCTGGCTCGGGAGCTGCGGAAGACGTATCTGCGGGATCGGGGTGGACGGGCGGGAGCTCGGGGCTTCCGCCGTGACCGAATGCTTTAGGCGGGAAGTCGTTTCGGTGGAAACGCTGGCCCTCCGTACCGGTTCCGTATTCGAGCTTCTGGCCGAGTGCCTGCATGAGGCCCTGGCCGCCTTGGACGATTACCGCGCGGCGGACTTCCGGGAACGGGAATCCCTTGCCGTCAAGTGGGAGGACGGACCGGCGGCGGGGATGCTGGCCGAACAGAGGCCGGAACTTTCCCTCAGGATGCGCGAAACCCTCCGGGGCGGGGGACAGGGCCCGGAGTCCCTTGCCGGCGAACTCCGGCTGCACCTGGCCGAACTTGCCGATCCGGTGGGGCAGTTGGAGGAAGCGGGCCCCGAGGTCCGGAAACTTGCCGACCGGCTGGAGGCCTTTCCCCTGGACGTGCAGACCGGAAGGCGGGAAAGGGCGGCGGAAACGGTGGCCGCCTTCTCCTCGATGGCGGGAAAGGTCCTCCGGATAGCCGGCATCCTCAAGGGTTACGGCGTTCCGGGGAACGAGGGGCGGATACGGGAGACCGAGGAGCGGGAAGGGGAGTTCCACCTCTGCCTTACCCGGATGCTCGACGCCTTCGCCAGGGGCGACATGGTCCTGGCCGGCGACCTGGCCGAGTACGACCTGGCACCGAAGCTGCGGGCCCTGCATGTCGGGGTCCTCGAACTTGGAAAAGGAGCGGTACAATGAGTTTCCGTCTGTTTCCCCTCCAGAACCTGTCGGATTTTGCCATGACGGTGAATGCCAGGGACGTAATCTTCTTCTTCGTCGGCGTGGCGGCGATCATTACCGCCCTGATCGTGGCGACCTCGGCAAGGAAGCGGGGGAAGGTATCCGCCTTCAAGGAGGAATACGTTCCCCGCAAACGGCAGAAGACCGGTTTTTCGGTCCTGGCCCTGCACCGCATAGCCAGGAGCCTGGGGCTGGACTCGACGAAGACCCGGATGCTGGAGTTCGTCCTTCGGAACGACCGGGTTACTGACCTCAAGCAGTCCTTCGAATCCCCGGAACTTATGGACCGGCACTTCAAGCAGGCGTTCAGGCAGATCGAGCAGAGTTCGAAGTCCGAGAAGGAACTGGACCTCAAGCTGTCCACCCTCTTTGCCGTCAGGAACGTTATCGAGGTGCATGCGAGCGCGGTGAACATCACCTCCACGAATCAGATACGGGAAAATACCCCCGCGACCCTGAAGTACGGCAACGGAAGCTATCCCACCAAGGTAAGCTCGGCCAAGGGCGACGCCCTGCTGGTCGAGCATCCCAGGGATTCAGGCGGTCAGGCGGTGGCCATCCCCAAGGGCAGCAACGTCTCGCTGGAATTCCTCAGCAAGTCGAACAACGGATTCATCGTCCTCAGCCGGGTGATCGACTACGTGGAGGGCTCGAACCGTCCGCTGATCAAGCTGGCCCATTCCGGCAACATCAACAGTCTTTCCAAGCGGATGTACCGACGGAAAAAACTGATTCTCCCCGTCAACATTCAGGACGTCAACGTCGTTTCGGCAGGTTTCGGCAAGGAACCGAGGCTGGTGGTCGACAAACGGAAGAATCTCGGCACCATACAGGACATTTCCGTCGGCGGCTGTTCGATACATACCACGGTTCCGTTCAAGGCGGGACAGAAGCTCAAGCTGGAATTTTCCAAGGGGGAACGCGCGGCGATGGCCGCCCTGGGAGAGGTTCTCAGAACCAACAAAACGGGATACAATACCGTCGTGCATGTGAAATTTTTGAAGATTCCGAGGAAATCGCTGAATTTTATCAATACGACGGTGTACGAATACGGCGACTGAGCTTCGACGCCAACTCCAAGATGAGGAAAGCAGGACAATGAAAGTGATCGGTATCGAGAACGTCCGGAGGAAGGACGTTCCCATCTACTACAGGCTGGTGTATACCGGCCTGGCCAAGATAGAATTCGTCGACGGAACGATGGACTGCCCCGTCGATTTCAGCGTGGAGATCAAACCCACCGGCGCGAAGGAGATAACCGTTACCCTTACGGAGGGGATTCCCTATCCTTCGGTTCCGGTCATTCGGGAACTGAAAAAGGTCATCGAGGCGATGCACTCGGATGGAAGCCTTCCCAACGTCTGAACTGCTCTGCAAATCGCCTGAGGACACCGAGGTTTTGGGGCGGCGGATCGCCGGGTTCCTGACCGCCGGATCGGTGCTGGCCCTGTACGGCGGGCTCGGCTCCGGCAAGACCTGCCTCG
Source organism: Treponema sp. (assembly GCA_009780545.1). The sequence goes on along the minus strand of WQZW01000067.1, from coordinate 1,983 downwards.
CGCGGGGAGTGGCGCGGGGACTCGGGGTTGCCGAGGCGGTTACCAGCCCGACCTACACGATAGTCGGGGAATACCTTGCCACGGTCGGCGGCCGGGAACTGCCCCTGTACCATATCGATGCCTACAGGCTGAGGGACGAGGACGACTTCGAGGAAATCGGGGCCGGGGAACTGCTCGGGGGGGAGGGAATCGCCATCGTGGAATGGAGCGAGCGGGTTCCGGGCCTGATCCCCGAGGACGCGATACGGGTGAGCCTGGAGCCTGCCGGGGAACGGGGCCGGCTTGTCCGCGTTTCGGGGCCGGCGCTTTTATGAACATAGTCGCCATAGACACCGCGACGGACCTTTTCTCGGTAGCCCTTGCGGTTACCGGGGAATCCCGCACGGATACCTGGGTGTTCCGGGCCGATTCCGGGATGCGGCACTCCGAACTGCTGCCCGGCCTCCTGGACGTCCTCGTGCGGAAAGCCGGCATCATGCCGAAGGACATAGGCGGGGTGGTCTGCATGGGCGGGCCGGGTTCCTTTACCGGACTCCGCATCGGCTATTCCCTGGCCAAGGCCCTGGCCCTTTCCTGCGGGATTCCCTTCGCCGCCGTTCCCACCCTCGACTGCCTGGCCCGCCCCCTGAGCTGCCTGCCGGGAATTCTCGTGCCCGTCCTGGACGCAAAGAAACGGGCCTTCTTCTGCGCCCCGTACCGCGGAACCGAAAGGCTCGGGCCCTTTATGGACGCGACTCCCGCCGAAATCGCTGGGGTCCTCGGGGATTTCGGCCCGGAACCGGTGCTGCTCTTCGGGCCCGGTGCGGAAATGCTGCATCGGGAGCTGCTTCTCCTGCCCGGGGAAGCCCTTGCCGGCAGGGAACGCCCGGTTTTGGGCCGGGGTCTCAAGGCCGGAGACGCCGGCACCCTGCTGGAGATCGCCCTGGAGACCGGGATACTCGACTCCGGGGGAGACGATCCGCTTTCCGGGCCCGGCTATCTGAGGAAGAGCGATGCGGAACTTTCCGGGGAAGCCGGCTGCCCGCACTAAATTGATTTTGGGAAACGGAACGTATCCGCTAAAAATATTTTAGGTTTGGCAAAAAAAATTGTTGCATAGTTTTGATATTTTCGGTATACTGTGTTTATGAAAGGAAGTTCCCGATGGATATAGAAAAGAACCTCCCGTTTCTAAAACAGCTGGCCCGGGCACTTGCCGTCCAGTTCGGCTCGAAGTGCGAGATTACCGTCCACGACCTGACGGACGGCCTGGAAAGCACCATCGTCGCCATAGAGAACGGGCATATCACCGGCCGGAAGATCGGCGACGGCCCGAGCCGCATCGTCATCAGGGCCCTTCACGACCCGCTTTCCGCCGAGGACAGCCTCGGTTACCTTACCCGTACCCAGGACGGTCGGCTCTTGCGGTCCTCCTCCCTGTACATCCGCGACGACACGGGCAAACCGGTGGCCCTTCTCGGGATAAACTACGACTTTACCGAACTGAGCCTGGCGACCTCCATCCTCACCAGTTTTACCTCGGTACAGAACGAGGGGCAGGGCGGAAAAAGCGGAATCGAGACGATCTATACCAACGTCAACAATATGATGGACTGCCTCATCGAGGAAAGCTTGGTCCATGTGGGCAAGCCGGTGGCGCTGATGGACAGGGACGACAAGGTCAAGGCGATCAAGTACCTCGACGAACGGGGCGCCTTTCTGGTAAAGAAAAGCGGGGACAAGGTATCAAACTACTTCGGCATCTCCAAGTACACGCTTTACAGCTACCTTAATATCGGCGACAAGGAGAATGACGATGAGCGGAATTGAGATCATCGGGAACGGGTGCGCCAAGTCGGACTGTTCGCAGGAGCTGGCCCTGATGTCCCGGGTCGAGATCGAAAAGGCCGCCGCCTTCCATCGGAGCTTTCCCCAGTATGCCGAAACGCCCCTGGTGAGGCTGGACGGCCTTGCATCGAGGCTCGGGATCAAGGGCATCTACAT
>WQZW01000066.1 GCA_009780545.1 Treponema sp. | reverse complement strand
GGGTAATGAAACTGTATTTACTTTCAAGTGAAAGCTTGACTTGAAGCTCGGACATAATCAATCGACATCACCCTCCTTTTTCAGGTTTTCGTAAGTTGGTTTCATTCTACCGGCCTGACACGAGTGGCTAAAAGGACATAGCCGTTCCGAGTTCGCGGGGAATCTGCCCCCGAACGAAAGCAAGCCGCTCATGGATAAAAGAGTACCATCTCGTGGTTGGTTTTGTCAAGAGGAACAGGCGTTGGTTTTCAAAAATTCTTACCAATACGAAAACCTCCCGTCGTTCCTGCTTCCCGTGCAACTCCGGCCTTGATTCTTCATTTGGATCGAAGAATTATAACCACGGAGGACACGGAGTTACACGGAGGAAGAAGAAGGAAGAAGATGGTTGGGCTTTCAACCTGACTTTAAGCGGATAATCCAACTTTGGTAACGGTAGGTGAACATACCGATTAAAACTCCGTGTACCCGCAGCGCACTGTCACGGCTAAAGCCGTGTCGCATTCCTGCTCGCTTGCGCCGTTTCTTGCGCTGGAACGCTACGCCTTCTCGCATCCACACCGCTTTGCGGTGCTTTCGCCGGTTCCCGTGCAACCAATGCCGGGGAGCAACCCCGACGGCCAAGGTATTGCGGGTGCCGGCGATAAGGACGTAAACTGACGGAAGGCAACCTGTTCGGGGAAAACCGTTGCTTTAAGCCGGTCTAGAATCGGTATCCGATGGCCACCTTGGCGGTAACCCCGTAAGGATAAAGAAACGTATTGCTGGTTAAGATGATATCCGGGTCTTTGTCAAATTTTCTCTTACCTTCCTTGAAAAAATTCGACGGAAGACCGAGATACACTAAAGCCTCCGACCTGAAGAACACGTTGTTTCCAAAATTTACATCATAGCCAAAACCGCCTATAAATCTGAAGGTACTCAAATCCATGGGCTTGTCCCAAACGGAGACTTCCTTATCGTCGTCATCATACATTTTAGAGAAAAACACGAGACTGTATCCGATTCCCAAAAGCGGGAAAAGCGTGATCTTTGGCGATGCTTCCATCGGGAATTTCGACAGATAGCTTACGTCCATTGAAATAATCGGGCCGTAAAAATTCTCCCTTATACCGATGCTACCGATTTTCGCAATGCTACTCAATTCTGCCACGGACATCGTTACTCCCATTGCCAGTTCCGCGTATGTCGTATCCAAAAAGAAGAAGCCGCCAAAGCCGACGTCGTCAAGGCCCACGCTTAATGAAAGGCCGGAGTATCTTTCCATTGCCTCCAATCTTCCCTGAGTGCCGATTTGTGCCAGAAAACCACCGCCGATGCTTAACGGGGCCTGCGCGAACGTTCCTCCGGCTACGACGGCCGCCAGAATCGCCGCGAGCAAAAATCTTTTTGACATGCTTCCTCCTTGCGGATCGCCCGTGCTTAGGCCCGAACGGAAACGACCTGCTCATGGATAAAAGGATACTCGCCCGCAGCGGGTTTGTCAACATAAACAGGCGTTGATTGTCAAGATCGCTTGTAAAAAAGAAAAACTTCCGCTTTGCGGCATCCGGCCCGGTAACCAAGGCGGGGCGTTGCGGGGCGGCGCCCCGCTCGGGGGGTAGGTTGAGACGAAAGTTGTCGCTTGCGACAATTTTTGGCTCGACCTCAGGGGGGCTTGGCCCCCCGCATCGTATGACTTGATTTCGATCCCCGACCGGCTCCCTTTACCGCTTCGTCCAAATCGTCTACAATTTCCCTATGAAAGCCATACTTGCCGAACGGTTGATGAAGGTCTACGCGAACGGCACCAAGGCGCTGGACGACGTTTCGTTTTCCATCAAGGAGGGCGGGATATTCGGGTTCCTGGGGCCGAACGGGGCGGGAAAGACCACGGCGGTCAAGGTACTCAACGGGATTCTGGCCCCGTCCGGCGGGAGCTGCGGGGTTTTCGGGATGAATCCGGGGACGGACACCGAGCGGGTGCATGCGATCTCCGGCGTGGTAACCGAGAAGGCGCAGATGTACAACGACCTTTCCGGCCTCCGGAACCTGCTCTTCTACGGGACGCTGTTCGGCGCCGGGAAGGAGGAGGCGCGGGGTCGGGCCTTGGAGCTGCTGGAACGGCTCGAGCTGATCGAGGCCAAGGACCAAAAGCTGTCCACCTATTCCACCGGCATGCGGCAGCGGCTTTCCCTGGCCCGCGCCCTGATGCACCGGCCGAAACTGCTCTTCCTGGACGAGCCCACTTCCGGCCTCGACCCGGAAAGCGCCCAGAACGTTAACAACCTGATCCGGGAACTGGCCCGCCGGCATGGCACCACGGTCTTCCTCTGCACCCACCAGCTCCGCTATGCCGAGGAGATCTGCTCCGGCTACGGCCTCATCGACGACGGCCGCATGCTCGCCGAAGGTTCGCTGGACGAACTGCGCTCCCCGGTTTTCTCCGGCCTCATCGTTTCGATAAAGTCCGACGTCTATCCGCCCGGCCTCGCCTTCCGGGAGGAGGACGGTTTTGCCCGCATCGAGGTCGGCTCCGAGGAGGAGATTCCGGGCCTGGTCAAAAGCATCGTGGACTTCGGGGGAAAGGTAACGCATGTGGCCGCCCGCCGGCTCTCGCTGGAGGAAATCTACTTCGCCCTGATCCAGAAACGCAAGGAGGAACAACGATGATAACCGGAGTACAGATGATCCTGATCGGGAAGGACATACGGACGACGACCTCGAACCGCCGCGTGATGATGACCCTTATCGTCATGCCGATCCTGCTGAGCACGCTGATGCCGCTCGTCACCATCTGGCCCTTCGTTTCCAAGCCCGTGGAAGCTTCGAACGAGTTCGTGCGGGACATGCTTGCCGCCGAGGGCGTCGCCGGAGTTGCCGAGATGAGCGGCCCGGAACTCTCAGGCGCCATGGCCGGATCCCTTTTCAACAAGATGTTCCCCCTGATGTTCCTGATGATTCCCATCACCCTTTCCGGAACGATGGCCGCCGGCTCGTTCATCGGCGAACGGGAAAAGAACACGCTGGAAACGCTCCTGTACTCGCCGCTGCCCCTCAGGGACATCTTTGCCGCAAAAATCCTAGCGCCGTTTTTCGTCGGGATGGCGGCGACGTTCCTTTCGTTTCTCTGGATGCTGGCCGTTCTCGGCGGGATCGCGTTTTTTACGGGGATTCGGGTCCCCTTGAGCCCGAACTGGATTCCCATCATCCTGCTGATCGCTCCGGCCGTCTCGCTGACGGCCATCAACCTGGTGGTGAGGCTTTCGGCCAAGGCGAAAACTTCCGAGGAAGCCCAGTCAAGCATGATGCTCCTGATCCTTCCGCTTATGGGACTTATGATCGGCCAGACGAACGGCGTTTTACGGCTGAACCTCGTCCTGTTCGTCGCCGTGGGGATCGGCCTTGCGATCGTCGCCCTCTTTCTCCTGAAAAGCTCCTTCGGTACGTTCCGGCACGAGAAGCTTTTGCGGTAGGCGCTTACTCGGAATCGAAGTCCGGCTCGGGCTCGGCCTTGTCGGTCGTCATACCCTTGAGTACCGGCAGGGCGGCAAGGCCGACGGCGGCCAGGGCCGGAAGGCAGGTTGCCGCCAGGCAGAGGCCGCCCAGTACCGGCCGGTGCGAGAAGAACGCCCACCAGGACGTCGCCGCCGCGAAGGGCAGGACGGCGATCGCGGCCGCCCTGGGCACGACCTGCCGCCACTCCCCCGACCTCAGCATCGAGGCGAAAATCCGGGGAATTCCCAGTGCGAGCGAGGACCACAGCACCGGCGGCAGCACCAGCATGAGCGGGACCGACGGGAAAATCCACGTCCCGAGCCTGAACAGGGAAAGGGGAACCAGCCACAAAAGGACGAAGGAGGAATAGTCCGCGGACGGGGAAACCAGCCGCATCTCCACGAACAGCAGGTACAGCACCAGGGGGACCAGCACCGGCAGGCTCACGACGTCCACGAAGGCCGAAAGCCAGCGGGAAACGCCGAAGCCCTCGGCGGGAACCAGGGAACCGACGAAAAGCTGCACGACGACGGCGAGGATGCCGCAGACGAACGCCAAGACGCCGGAAGGCCCGGTCGCAAGAGTCCGCCGCAAAAAGTAGCAAAGGGGAATCCACAGCAGGCAAAAAAGACCCATGGCGAGATTGTATTGGTTTTCCCGGGGAAGTTCAAGCTACCCTGTATGGCGATTTGATCCCCCACACCGCCGGTCGCGCCTGCACGGTGCCTACAGATACCTCACCCGAACCGAACCGGAGCCTGTCCGTATCTCCATGCTTCTTTCGGTACCGTCCCCGTCGGCCGTACCCACGGTTCCCTGGATACGGTTCCTGTCGGTGAGGGAGCTGAAGAGGCGGTCGTCGAACGGCGTGTGGAGGCTGCCGCTTCCGGTCCTCGAGCTGAAGCCGAAGGAAAGGCCCGGGGGAAGGCCAAGGCGGACCGCGCCGCTTCCGGTTTCCAGCGAGACGTTGCCGAAATCGGGGCCGACGGCGATGTCCAGGCTCCCGCTCGTGCTGGAAAGCTCCGCCACATCCGCCCCGACCGACCCGAAGGACAGCCTTCCGCTGGTGGTGCGGGCATACAGGTTCCGGCCGGCAAAGGCATCGGTCGAAACGCTCCCGCTCGTGCTGGAAAGTTTCGCCACGTCCGCCCCGACCGACCCGAGGGAAAGCCCTCCGCTGGTGGTGCGGGCGTCCAGGTTCCGGCCGGCAAAGGCCCCGACGGCAACGCTCCCGCTCGTACTGGAAAGTTCCGCCGAATCCGCCTCGACGGGCCCGAGGGACAGGTTCCCGCTGGTGGCGCCTACCCTAAGCGTTCCGCCGGAAAGGGAATCCGTGGCGATATTTCCGCTGGAGCTGGCCAGTTCCAGCGTCACGAAACTCCGCCCGCCGACCACGGCGATGTTCCCGCTGGAAGTTTTTACCGTTACGTTCCCGAAATCCTCCGGCAGGACGATTTCCACCCGCGACCTGAACGTCATCATCGGCCTGAAGACCGGTCTTTGTCCGGCCTGGACGCTTAGCTCGCCTGAATCCCGTCTTACCCCGGCAAAGAATCTTTCGTTGCTTTCCGTCATGTACTCCCTGACGACCAGCACCCCGGCCTCGCCACGCAAAAGGCGGACCCCGTCGGAGCGGTAGTTCACCGTGACTTTCCCGATCCCCTCCAGGGGCAGCTCCAGGCTGTTGACAAGCTCCGGCTCCGCCATCCCGGCAGCATGGGCCGGAATCCCCGCCAGCGCGATTATCGCCAAAAACACAAATGCTTTTTTCATATACCGGCAGTATAGCATACCGGGCGGCATCGTGTCAGGAAAGAAGAAACGGGAAGAAATCAACAACCCCGCCATGAATGGCGGGGTATGTACCCTCCGAATACAATCATAATGTGGGGGGCCAAACCCCCGATCCAACCGGCCGAGGGCCGATTGGATTTAGGAGATTTGCAAAACAAATCTCCACCTTTTTACCTATCATGTGGGGGCCAAGCCCCCCTTCACTTCAGACTTGCTACCGTTTACCGCACGGAGTTTTGCTCCGCAAAACTCCCAAAAGAATCGCGGAGGGCCCAAGGCCCGTAGCAATTCTTCCGTTACCCCCCGAACGGGGCGCTGCCCCGTAACGCCCCGCGGTAACCGGCCGAAGCTTTTCCCGCCAACCAAAACGCGGATCCCCCTTCGGCAAGTGCGGGGAGAATTGGCATCATCCCGCGGACGACGTCAATTCTCCCCGGCCCAAACCGCCTCGGCAGTTGGGGCATTGACTCATCGGATTTTTGTGGTATCATACTTGAAGGAGGCTTCGTTTCGTGCGAAGAGTTTTGGCCGAGGACATTACCGTAGCGGTTCGCCGCATGTGCATGGAAACCAACTTCAACCTTCCCGAGGATGTCAGGCGGAGTATCCGGGCCGCATACGAACGGGAGGATTCTGGGACAGGCAAGGAGATTCTCGATCTTATCATGCGGAACTTCGAGATCGCCGGGGCGGAGCGGATTCCGGTCTGCCAGGATACCGGGGCGGCCTGCGTCTTCGTCGAGTACGGACAGGAGGTGAACGTCGAAGGCTCGCTGGAGGACGCGATCAACGAGGGCGTCCGGCAGGGCTACGTCCAAGGCTACCTCCGCAAGTCCATCGTCGGCGATCCCCTCAGGCGGGAGAACACCGGCGACAACACTCCGGCGATGATCCACTACGACATCGTTCCCGGCGACAAACTGAAGATAACCGTCGCCCCCAAGGGCTTCGGCAGCGAGAACATGAGCCGGATCGCCATGCTCCTTCCCTCCGACGGGATCGAGGAGATAAAAGCCTTCGTCCTTGAAACCGTGGAGCTTGCCGGCCCCAATCCCTGCCCGCCGATCATCGTCGGCGTGGGCATCGGCGGCACCTTCGACAAGGCTCCGCTGATCGCCAAAAAAGCCCTGCTGCGGGAAACCGACGACGCGCATCCCGATCCTTTCTACGCCCGGCTCGAGGGCGAGCTGCTCGACGCGATAAACGCCCTGGGGATAGGGCCCCAGGGATACGGCGGGAGGACCACGGCTTTGGCGGTCAAGGTTGCGGCCATGGCCACCCACATCGCCGGGCTTCCGGTCGCCGTCAACATCAACTGTCATGCGGCACGGCATATCCACGAGGTACTGTAACGGTTATGGAAGCAAAACGAATTTCTGCGCCGCTGGACCGGGAAACCGCACGCTCGCTCCGCTGTGGCGACAGCGTCCTGCTTTCCGGGGAGATCTACACGGCCCGGGATGCCGCCCACCGCAGGCTGGTCGAACTTGCCGGAAGGGGGGAAAAGCTGCCCTTCGACCCGGCCGGGGCGGTGATCTACTACGTGGGGCCCACTCCGGCAAGACCGGGAACGGTGATCGGTTCGGCCGGCCCGACCTCCAGCTACCGGATGGACGTTTACACGCCGGCGCTCATCGCCCTGGGACTCCTCGGGATGATCGGCAAGGGCGTGCGGGGGCCGGAAGTGGTTCGGGCGATGAAGGAACACGGGGCGGTGTACTTCGGGGCCATAGGCGGGGCCGGAGCCCTGCTGATGCGCTGCGTCCGGGAGAGCGAGATCGTCGCCTACGAGGACCTGGGACCGGAGGCGGTCCGAAAACTGCGGGTGCAGGACATGCCCCTGACGGTGATCGTGGACAGCCTGGGCGACGACCTGTACGTTCGGGGGCGGAAGGCTTACTTGGAAAGCCGGAAACCGTAAGGGCAGGAAAATTGCCGGCAAACGCAGCTCCTTGCCGATAACGGCGGGGCGTTGCGGGGCAGCGCCCCGCTCGGGGGGTAACGGAAGCCGAAAGTTGCCGCAAAGCGGC
>WQZW01000065.1 GCA_009780545.1 Treponema sp. | reverse complement strand
GAACGTGCCATACTTTTCGTAAATGCGCCCCGGATTTATCCGGGGCAGCGTGCGCCTGGTTCCAGGGTCCCCCAAACGGCGGATCCAATCTACCTTGCGGTAGATTGGATTTAGGAGAATGTACCTGCCTTTGGCAGGTACATTCTCCACGCATTTGGCGGAAAGGACGGAGCGGCAAGCCGTTTGGGCAACCATGCGGCGTTTGGAAGGGTTAGAATCTCTTTCAAACGCCAATTCAATCCCCGCCGAAGGCGGCGAAATTTTTCGGGCATTTTGACACTGCAAAAAATACATTGTTACTATAATCAGTAAGGTTTATCGTGCGGTTTTGGGCGAAATCAATTCGGGCCGGCAAGGATTCGGGGCCCCGCATTGTCCCCGTTTGCCATTTTCCAATTATTTTACTATAATAGCGTATGAGTTCACGCTTTGGGGCCGTTGCGTTCGACCTGGACGGCACGCTGTATCCGAACAGTCGGTTTTACCTGAGGATGATTCCCTTCGTGGCGGGGAACCTGCGGTTTCTGCTTGCGTTCAGCCGGGCAAGGCACATCATTCGGAAGGAGCAGGAGCGGTTTCCGGAACGGGTCGTCGGGGATTTTTACGGGTACCAGGCGGGTTTGGTGGCCGGGCTGCTCGGGATTCCGGAACGGGCCGGGGCGATGAAAGAGAAAATAGACGCCCTCGTCTACCGCGGCTGGGAGCCGATTTTTGCCGGGATACGGCTGTTCCCCCATGTCAGGGAGCTGTTGGGCGAGTTCCGGGCCGCCGGGCTGAAGCTGGCCCTGCTGTCCGACTTTCCGCCGAGGGCCAAGCTGGAGAACATGGCACTGGCCGGCCTTTGGGATGCGGTGCTTTGTTCGGAAGAGATCGGTGCTTTGAAGCCTTCGGTGCATTCTTTCAAGGTGATGGCCGACGACCTCGATCTGCCCCCGGAAAAGATACTGTACGTGGGAAACAGCCGTCGCTACGACGTTGCCGGGGCAAGGGCCGCCGGGATGGCGACGGCCCTTATCGCCGGCCGGAACGGGAATCCCCGGGCGGACCTTATCTTCAAGGACTATCGTCAATTGAAGGCTTTTGTGTTAAAGTAATCTATGTTTACCCTTGGCCATATAGTCGTTCTGGGCATTACCATACTGCTTATGATCTTTTTTCGGCTCCTGGACAGGAGCAACCGTTCCCTGAACATGGTGCGCAAGTACGTCCAAAAGTGCAAGGACGAGATTGCCGCATTCGCCGAGGAAAAAGGGGCCGAACTGAACGGTTTCGGCATTTCCCTCGACGTGGAAAAAAAGGCGGCGAACAAGCTCCTGCATGAAATCGGGCGAATCACCAGAGAGGAACTTGCCCAGAAGGTGCAGGCGTTGGCCCAGATGGACGAACGCATCCATGGGTACGACGCATCGTTGACCGAGCTTATCCAGATGACAGGAAGGGTGCAGGAAAACCTCAACCGGATTCGGGACGAGGCGGGATTCGTGGACGGCGTGTCCCGAAGGCTGGCCGAGATACGGGAAAGGGTCGAGGCCGCCGAGGGCGAGATCGGCGCGGTAATCGGCGAGCTTGAGAACGCCGGGGCGCGGTTCCAGCGGGAAAATGCCCTGGCGTTGAAGACGGCGGTGGATTCCGCCCTTTCCGGCGCAACCGAGGAAATAGAATCGCTTGAGGGAAGGCTCGAACTTGAGCAGGCGCGTTTCGACGAGCTGTTTTCCGAGGCGGTGGCCGAAGCCGGCGGCAGGGCGCGGCGGGTCGAGGAAGCGGCCCTGGCCAAGGTTACCGCCGAGGCCGAGGAGCGGGTGCGGCAGACCAAGGCCGAGATCGAGCGACAGGTGAACTGGCTGCGGGATTCGGTGAACAGCGACCGACAGGAGCTTGAGGCACTGGTCAAGGACAGCGGGGAACGCTGGGATGCCGAAGTTTCGGCGATGGAGGCCAAAAAGGAAGCCTACGGATCGGACGCAAAGCTGTTCCGGGACGAGTGGGACCGGAATGCCGAGGAGCTTTCGGCGAGGATAGGCGAAGAGGCCGGGCGAATTCGGGCCTCCCTGAGCGAGCAGACCGGAAATTTTCGGGACGAACTGGAGAAACACCGGGCGGAATGGGCCGACCTGTACCGGAACACCGGGCTGGAACTGGCCGGCGATGTCGAACGGAAACTGGAAGCCTACCAGCTTGCCCAGGAAGAGTGGTTCAATCGGCTGTCCGGCGTGGCCGACGACAGTGCCGGGCTCGAAGGCGAGTTGCGCATCCTGATGAAGGATGCCGAGGACCGTGTCCGCAGGGACTTTGCCGAACGGGAGGAGGAACTGAACCTTGCCTTGAAGAATTCCTCCGGGGATTTTACGGCAAAACTGGAAACCTTGCGGAGCGACCTGGCCGGCGTCGAGGAAGGGCTTTCGATGATACGGGAAACCGCGTCGGAGAAGTTCTCCGGCAAACTGAAGATTTTTGAGGAAGAGTTCATGGCCGACCTTGCCAAACGGGGCGAGCAGTCCGGCCGGCAGATCGACCTTTGGCAGTCGGGGTTGGAATCCCGGCTTCAGGCCATCGGTGATACGGCGGAGGCCGAACGGAAAACCTCCCTGGAAAAACTCACCACCGAGATCAAGCGGGACTTTGCCGAACTTTCCGAGAGGATCGTCCTTGAGATGGATGCCCTGAAGGCCCGTTCCGATGCCTTCGAGGAAAGGGCGGACAGGGAGATTCGTTCCGCGGACGAGGCCAGGAGCCGACTTGCCGAACAACTGGAGAAGAACATCGTCGAGGCGAAAAAGACGATGGAGGAAATCCGCCGGGAAAGCAACTCGATGACCAAGACTTTCGAGCGTTCCGGTACGTTAAGGAAGGAACTTGAGATTCAGGAGGGAACGATCAAGGACGGATCGCAGCGGCTTACGGTCCTGAACGAGGAAGTCGCCAAGTTCGAGGCCCAGTTTACCAGGATGAAGCAGCTTGAGGACGAAATTTCCGCCCGAATTACCCGGTTCGTTGCCGAAAAACGCCGAATCGACGGCATGGAGAACGATTTTACCCAACTTTTGAGCACTTCGCGGTCGGTTGAGGAAAAACTGGCCCATATTTCCAACTCCAACGATCTGCTTCAGGCGGTGCAGGTAAAGATCCGGCAACTGGATTCGGTCATCGACAAGGCCGAGGAGAAATACCAGCGGGTGGAACGCAAGACCCAGACCATGCAGGAAACCATCGACGGCATCGACCGGAACTTCCACACCTTGCAGGAGAGCGAGGCACTTACCGGCAAGTTGCAGGGAGTGGTCCAGACGCTACGGAGCGATATGGACGAGATAAGGAAGGCGGTCGAAAAACTTTCCGCCGAAAGCGGCAAGGCAAAGGACGCGGCCGAGAAACTAAGCACCCTGGACGATTCGGTCAAATGGCTGGAGGAACGCATCGGCGAGATGAACCGCGCAAGGGAGATGGTAACCAGGCTTGCCAGCGAGATGAAGGGCCTTGAGGAAAATATCCGGGGCGGAATGAAGCTTGCGCAGGGCCTCGGCCAGGATACCGGCCGAAAGACGCCCTCGGAACTCGGTTCCCTTGCCTCCCGGGATCGGGAAAACATCGTGTCCCTGAAGCGTAAGGGATGGAGCATCGAGCAGATAGCCCGTTCCCTCAGCATTTCCAAGGGCCAGGTCGAGCTCGTGCTGGAGCTTGAGCCGAAAGATTCATGATCCGATCCGATCTGCCTTGGTAGATCGGACGGCTTTTCTCCTTAAAACAAAATGTCGAACAGGAACTTGAATACCAGGGGCTTGCCTCGGTTTTCCGCCGGGCGGCGGAGGCTTTCGGCCACGGCTTCGATTTCGGCTTGGGTGATCTGCCTTGGTTCCGGCAGGGATTCGGCGGCGAAGTGGGCCAGGAGCATTTCGGCCGGGCTTGCGTTGCCGTCGGCGGCGAGCTTTTCCTTCCAGTCCGGCCGCAGGTCGTCAAGAAGGACGGCGGAAAAGGCGCCCACGGTGTAGCTTTCGCTGATAAGGCCATGCTGGACGTAGATGTCCGGGCGACTCGCAAGAAGGGCGAGGGCTTCGGGGAGGTTTTCGGGGCCGACCTGTTCCGGATAGCCCGCAAGGAGGCCGGTGACCAGCTCGTAGTAGTAGGCGGTGCCCTCGATCCGGTCGAAGTACAGGGCGTTGGCGAAGTCCTCGGGGAAGGTTTGCTTCCAGTCGGCGTAGGTTGCCAGGGCATCGAGGATCGGGGCCTTTTCTCCCCGCCTGATTACCGCTTCCAGCAGTTGCTCCTGCAGCAGGGCACGGGCGGCCCTTGCCGGCAGGTTGTCGGCGTACTCGTTCCGGCCGCGGTTGTGGATAACTTCCGGCCCATCCCAACCTGACTGAACCCTGGCATGAAAACCCTCGTGGGTGAGGAAGAGGATGGCATCGTAGGTTCCGAGATGAAGGTACTGCTGCCACATAAGGTAGTTGGTGAGGTTTTGTTCGTCAATCGCCAAGTAAACGCCGCCGTAGGTGCCACCGTCGGTGTCGCCGTCGAAGAAGCTGAAACCGCCGGTGTAGGCATTACGGCCGAAACCGAAGGCCAGCGCGTCCCGCTTGGAGATGGGTTCGGCCCTGCCGTCCGGCATGATCTGCCAGAACCGCCCGCTTTGGATACCTTCGGCGATCACCATCTGGTCGATCAGGGGATTGTCCGGCCAAAGCTGCGGGGCAAGTTCGTTGTACCGCCTGAGCTGGGCGGCAAGAAGCTCGACGTACTCGGCGAGGTTGGCCGGCCGGTTCGCATGGGCCTGGGCCCCGAAGGTAAAGGTGCCGTCGGTTACGGCCTCGATCGTAGGCACCGAGGAATGCTTGATCGGGAAGAACACCTTGTGCCCCAGGAAAACGCCGCCGTAGACGAGGACGGCGAGGGAAGCAAGGGTTATCAGCAGGCCCTTCAGGAACTTTTTCATCGGATCTCCTGTCGTCGGTCCGGTTTCCTCCCGGGGAAAACCGGACTCGGGGAATGTACTTCGGTTAAAGTAAAGGTAACTCATCGGAGGGCGATGCGTCAAATTTCCCGCCCAGGGCGGAAAAGGTACCGACGGGCGGGCCGGGGCTTGAAGTCGGTGAGCGGAGGCTTTCAAGAAAATCTCGAAAGCCTGTGGTAGGCCCTGGCCTAACTCGACATGGCTAGCAATATAGCCGAGACCAAGTGCAGATTCCTTGCCTGCAGATTATCCGAGTAAACAAGTAGTCTTTTGTCAATACTGCATTTGGTGACAAGTGTGATAAAAATCACGTCTATCACAAAGGATCAAATCCGTTCCTGTGGCGACGAGTAACTATACCGAGGTAGATCCACGATAATTTTTGCTGGCTTAAACGGGTTTTATAAATAAGGGTCAAAGACCTCTTCTGCAATCGCTTCACATATAAGTACAATCAACTCCATGTTCCTTAGACGTCTATCCTGGGACAGATTGAGGTCAGGATCGCTCTCATACGAAGTAAGATATTTAGCCGGAAAATCGAACTCTATCGCAGTACTCCCAATTCCAATAGGGGCTATTTTAAGTTTCGCCTCTTTCTCGCCGTAAGAAAGTGTGAAATATATCGGTACCCACATATCTCCTCGGTCTATAGCCATCCAGTCCGGGAAGGAATCCGATTTCCTGTTCGGGAAGTCAAAGGTGACTTTCAGAGTTACGCCATCCTCAACGATAATAGCAATCACTTTCGGCTTAGCACCTCGATCATCCGAAATGATCATGGAACCGCCCTGAACCTGCATGTTTTCATCCACTTCGGCCAATGCGGTGATAAAATACAAATCCTCTTTGATATATTTGTAGTTGCTATCAACATAGAAGATTTTCCCTTCGGGCGGGATATCCGGATAATGAAACGCAGGGCAACCGAGGATGATCAGGGTACCCAAAAGGACAGCCGCAAGCCGGGTTATTTTGGCGTGTACTTTGCTCATCTCAAACTCCTTTGTTTCGTAAGGTGCTTCAAGCCTAGTGCGGATTCGTTCTTTGTCAACAGGTCGGTCCAATCGGCCATGGGCCAATTGGACTCGGAGAATTGCGGGGCAATTCTCCACTCCGCCCGTTGTGCCAACAGGCGGCCGTTTCCGGCTTGGGGATTTACTGGGTTTCGCAATACTTGGGTCCCAGGTATCAGGCAGTCCTTTCTAGTCAAATGGATCGGTCCAAGCTGCATGGCAGCTTGGACTCGGAGAATTCGTATCCCCCCCCTGCGGAGGATACGAATTCTCCACTCCGGCGATCAGAGATCGCCGGCCGTTCCTGGCTTGGGGATTATCCCGCTCTGGTAACACTATCCAAGCTGCATGGCAGCTTGGACTCGGAGAATTGCAAAGCAATTCTCCACCCCGGCGATCATAGATCGCCAGCCTTTCCTTGCTTGGAATCATCCGGCTCTGGAAACACCTTAATCAAACGGATCAAGTCGGTTCCTGCGGCGGCGGAGGAAGGCGGCCAAGGCCGGCAGGAAGATCAACAGGGCCAGGCTGAGAGGAATAGCCAAGGCTGGCGGGGCGGATAGGTTGGGGACGTGGGCGGCGAGGCGGGCGGTTGACTCCATGGCATCGTACAACAGGGCAAGGAGGGCGGCGATGGGGACGGCCAGGGGCGGGATGCAGAGCCAGGCCAAGGCGAGGACCATGAAGGCCGTGGTGAGCGGGGCGACGATAAGGCCAGCGAGGATGCCGACGGGGCGGAGTTCGCCGAAGAACCAGAGGACGGCGGCGGCGGTTCCGATGAAGGCTCCCAGGGACAGGGAAAGGGGGCCGAGGAAGAACCGGGGGATGAGGCCGGCGAGAAGGTCGTTGAGGGCCTTGCCCAGGACGAGGATGCCTACCATGGCCAGGTAGGAGAGGATGAACGACAGGGACAGGCCGGATTGCGGGTCCAGGGAAAGCTGGAGGACGAAGGCCATCGCCAGGATCGAAAGGGAATCCCGCCTGAGCATTCCCAGGACGGCGAAGGCCCCCAGGAGGTACATCAGGGCCGAACGGTACAGGCTGGGGAGGGGGCCGACCAGAAGGCAGTAGGCGACGATGATGAGCATGCCGGCAACGGTGGCGGCCCGGAGTCCCAGGGGCTTTTTCAGCAGGAGGGATAGCAGGGCGATGATGACGGCGAGGTGCATGCCGGAAAGGGCCAGGATGTAGGAAATGCCGGCTCCTCGGTACAGGGAGGTAAGGCCGGAGTCCAGGTTGTCCCGTATGCCGAGCAGCAGGGCCAGGGCAAGGCCGCTCCAAGCCGGGCCTTCGCCTTCGGAGCCGGCGAAACGGTCGATCAGGCCGGAGCGGATTCCGGTCCTGAGACGCTCCAGCCG
>WQZW01000064.1 GCA_009780545.1 Treponema sp. | reverse complement strand
TTTCCTTGGATTACCACCCCAAAAAAATGCAGATATTAATACATTAGCATCCAATACTATTTTCATTGGTTTTCTTACCTTTTTCTTCCCTATATTTTTGTATTTCTTGGTTTACATCTTCTTCAGTAAACTTGTATTTTGAAGATATAGCTTCACCATAAGCAAAAATACTTTCCCATTTCTTTTTCCTTTCTATATATATTCTCACCGATTCCCTTATCAGCTCAGACCGCGTTCTTGCCTCATCTTGAGCGATTCTGTCGATTTGATTCAATAGGTCTTCTTGAAAAGAGATGTTTACCGTTGAAACTGCCATATGATCCCCCTATATGGTAAATATACAATCTTTGTATGGAAATGTCTAGTTATTTTACCCTATAATAAAAAATTGATACCCCTATCCCACCAATTTTTCCCTGCCCTATTCCCTATATTATTTATTCAGTAGCCGAAAGATACTTGAACAGCACATATAAGTACCTTTTCAGCAACTATTTTTTTATGCTATATTTACAATAAATTGCAACTGGCACATAACTCCATAAGTACGAAAGTCTCATAACCCCACATTCCCCCAACTTCTACTTTCACTCTAGCAAAATCCAGGTTTCTTGTTAAGCCGCTTCTTCCAAAAAAATCCCCGAAAACCGCTTCCCCTGTCCCGCCCTTTCTTCCCGACAACCAAAGCGTGGAGCAGTGGCATCCTCCGCAGGAGGATGCCACTGCTCCCGGGTACATCATCCCTTGGATGATGTACCACGCCTTTTCACCAGGAACGACGCCACGTGCGCGCCCTTGGTGCCGCGGCCGAAGCCGGCGTCGGCGCCTGCCTGGACGGCGAGTTCCGGGGTGATCTGCGTTCCGCCGGCAACGAAGATCAGCTTGTTCCGTACGCCTTTCTCTCGGGCGATGCGGTCGATGTTGCCGATGTTGCGGTAGTGGATGTCGTCGTGGCTGATGATCACCGAGGCGAGGATCGCGTCGGCATTCAGCTCGATGGCCGCGTCGATGAGCTTCTCCACCGGAACCGAGGTTCCCAGGTAATGTACCTTGATGCCATACTTCTCGATGCCGCCGTGCTTGATGTCGATCACCTCGCGCAGGCCCACCGAATGCTCGTCCTCGCCGATGGTCCCGCAGACCACGCTCATCGGCTTTTTCTCGACGGCGCCTCGGATCTCATCGTCGCCGAGAATGTCCGGTTCGGCCGGAATCTCAAGGCCGTTTACGTCAATGGAGAAGGGTACCTTTCCCTTGATCTCCACCCTTGTGCCCTCGGCTTCCTGCAGCACTTCCCGGCTGATCACTTCCACGTCCTGGAGGTTCATCATCTGGCCGGCCTGTATCGCGGCGGCCTCGGCGATCTTCCGTTCGGCGGGGAAGAACATCGTCACATGGACGATGCCGTCGGCAAGCCATTCCATCTCCGGCTTCATCAGGGTGCCGGAGCGGAATTCCTCGTTTTCGGCCATGCGGACGTTCACGTTGTCCACCTCGTCCAGTTCGTCGATGAAAACGATCTTGTCAGGATTCTCGAACGTGCAGCCACCGATGAGCGAGGCCGGATTCCCCTCGGCGGACTTGTCGTACTGGGCGACGTTGTTGTAGCCGTAGTGGGCGGTTACCGGGGCGAAGTAGTCGGCCTCCCGCTTGATCACCGTGTTGGCCCCGACTCCGGTATCAATCTTGCGGACGATGCCGTCGCCGTTGCGTTCCGGGAATTCGCCGGAATCGACAAAGAAGCCTTCCTCGACCGCCGTGAAATAGCCGCCGAGTTCCAGCATCTCTTCCATAAAGAGGACCGCCCGCTCCTTGATCTCCCGTGCCTTCTCCCGCAACGGGCCTTCATCCTTGAGCCGGACCATGTCCATCAGCCCGTCCATGCCGATCAGCGTCTGCTTTGCCGTGTCGCAGGCCTCGATGTTGTAGATGTGCCAGGGAACGTTGCGGCCCTCGTCCGGGGTGATCGTGGACTGGATGTCGGCACTCGTCAGTTTGGAGATGAGCATGTTCATCACATGGGTAACCGTGGCGTCCCGGGTCGAGGACTCGATGTACTTGGTGTTCATCTGGGCCCGCATCCGGTAACCGTCGAAAAAGTCCCGCAGGGCCACGGCGTAGGGCAGGTCGAAGGTGAGGCAGGGAGCCGGGGCGGAGGAA
Source organism: Treponema sp. (assembly GCA_009780545.1). The sequence continues at coordinate 5,291 of WQZW01000064.1, read as the reverse complement.
GGCGGGACGGTGGAAAGGCAGATGAGGTCCTTTGCCAGGCCGACCCGGTGGGAGAAAATGGCGTTGATGGCATGCTGGACCATCAGTTCCGGCATGACCTTCCAGGCATTGCGGGCGGTGGCGTTGGCATTGTGCGCGCCGTCGATCTGGGCGATCCGGAAGTGGGCGAGGATTTTCTTGGACTCGCAGGCATCGACAAAGGAACGTACCATGTTGATGTTCCGATAGATGACGTTGTACTGCGGATCCTGATGCGCGCCGTTCACGCCTTCCTCGGCAAACATCACGGCGACTTCCGGCCCGGCAACCCCGCTGACGTAGGAATGGTAGTTGATCGGCCGGCCGACTTCCTCCTCGATCAGGTCCAGGGCCTTGCGCTGGGCCCGAACCTGCTTGCGGGTTACCGGCACGCCGCCGATGCCCTGGGGCGTTCCCTCGATAAGGCCGTCGAAGTGGCTCTGGCCTGCGGTGCGGATCACCATGATGTGGTCGGCCCCATGCCAGGCGGCCATCCTCATCCGCCTGATGTCGTCCTCGAAGCGGCCGGAGGCGATCTCCGTGGTGATCACCTGCAAGGGCTGGGGATCGATGTTGTCGAAGTTGTGGGCGGCCATCAGCCCGATGCCCCGCTGTAGCGGTTTGGAAGCGTCCTTGTAGGTAAAGCCCCCGAGTTCGATCCCGGGAACCGGCTCCCGCCAAGTCCAGCCCTTCCGTTTGGGCCGGTAGCTTTCCAGGTCCTTGAGGATTTCCCGTACGTCGATCTTCTTGTCGTTGCGAAGCGGTTTCATCATTTTCCCTCCTTGAATAAAGCCGCAGCTTCTTCCCAGAGTTCCCCACGGGAAAGGGCCAGGCCGGCTTCCCTGATTTCCATCTTCCGGGCCTTGGACAGTTTGTAAACGATGTTGCCGGCCCCATGACCGAGCAGGTTGTTCTGCAGCGCACCGTCCACGATGGGCTTGACCTCGGTGGAGGAAAAGCCCATCCGCAGAAGCACCGAGCGTTCTATCGAGGGCGAGGTGTACTCGTGGCCCATCTTCAGCAGCGGGTCAACCACCTTGCCCGCAAGTTCCCAGAAGCGGGCCTTGAGCTGCTCGTCGCTGAGCGATGCCAGGTGCTGCCTCCGTTGAGGATAATCGTCCGCACGTTTCATTGGTTCTCCTTTTGGTGAACCGCCGATTTTGGAAACCGGCGTCCACAGACCTTCGTTTGATAGTTTCCGCACCTGCGGAAACGATTAAGCCGCACTGATTTCCTGTACGATCCTGCCGACCGATTCCGCATCGAGCCTGGTTTCCTCGGCAAGGAAGGCGATGTCCGCATCGCTTATCGTGCCGGGCCGTCCCCGAACCGCATTGCCCACCAGCGATTTCCGCAGGGCGTTCAGATCGACCTCGTCCATGCCGGCGAGTCCCGGCGTTTCCGGCAGGATGATGTCCCGCCCCGGCACTTCCTTCCGGGGATTCCCCGCCTCAAGCCGTATCCCGTTGTCCATGGCGAAGGAAAGCTGGCTTCGGATATGCTTGCCGGCCCCGGTGTACTCCGTTTCCTGCACGACCAGGGTTTGGTCGCGGTCCATTTCGCGGGCGATGGCGAAGGCGGCGGCCAGCGAGGTATTGCCGGCCGGTCCCCGTTCCAGCCCCTCGAGACTTGCCAGAAGTTCGGTCATGTAGAAAACCTCGCCCTGGGCCACGGTAACGTAGCGGTCCATGTAGCGCAGCGGCCGGGCACCGCTGCGGGGAACGTCGCTCCGGTCCGGCCAGGTTGCGAAGGGAATGCCGAAACCGGTGTGTCCGGTGGTAAAGCTCTTGCGGTTGAAGGCCGTGTCCGAAGCCATGTGCAGCCCGGCCAGGTTCACCGAAGCCCCGATCACTTTTGCCGCACAACCGGCCTTGGCAAGTCCCCGAGCCGTGCCGGTAACGTTGCCCCCGCCGGCATTGGTGCAGACCACCGCATCCGGAAAGCGCCCGGTAAGGGCCTTCATTTGACCTGCAAGCTCGAAACCCAGCGTTTCCATCCCCACGATGCCGAACGGCGAGTACAGCGAGGCGCTGAAGTATCCGGTTTCCTCCAAAAGCCGCAGCGATTGGTAGAAAAGTTCCGGCCCGACGCTGGTCTGCACGACTTCCGCCCCGAAAGCCTCGCACTTCCGGGCCTTTTCGATGATCTCAGGCTGTCCGACCATCCTGGAATCGTAACATTCCTGAACGATGATGCACTTCAGCCCCCGAATCGCCGCCTGACTCGCCACGGCGGCCCCGAAATTGCCGCTGGTAGCCGCAATCAGCCCCTTGTACCCGACCTTTTTTGCGTGGAAAGCGGCAATCGCCGCCCTTCTGTCCTTGAAACTGCCGGAAGGATTGGCCGCCTCGTCCTTGATGAAGATCCTCGCGCCCTTTCCCGGCGGGGAAAAGGCCCGTGCCAGGGCCGTAACGTTCCGCAGTTCGATGATCGGCGTTCCCCCGACCGAAACCTCCCGCTGGATTTCCCCGACGCGGGCCAGGTCGTAGCCGGTACTTTTCAGCATGGCCTCGTAGTCGAAGGCCAGGCCGCCTGACTCGAAACGGGAAAAGTCGATCCCCGCCGACTTCCGTATGATCTCGGCCTTGCGTTCCAGCACGGCCCGATAGCTCATGTCAACTTTCATGGCTCGCCTCGCCGTTCCCGGCCGCCAGAATCGCCCAAGCCTGCTCCCCGATTCCGGCAATCTGCGGCACGTACCGCCCGTAATCCAGCCGATACACCGGTTCCACCTCCAGCAGCTCGCCCTGTTCCAGCCGCCCGGTCTTCGTCATCACGGTAGCCTCCTCCCCGAGAGCGGCCCCGCTCACCAGCCGCCCGGTCACCCAAACCGTAAACGGCACCCGCCCGGTCTCCTCCGGCAACTTGTCCGCCCGCTGCCCGCTCTCCAGCACCAGCCTCTTGATCCTCACCCACTGGCCCTTTTCAGCCATCGTAACCTCCTATCAGAGCAAATGAATACAATAGGAGGGGGGCCGAGCCCCCCTTCACTCCACCCCCACTACCGTGGGGCTTCCGTTACCCCCCGAGCGGGGGTAATACCCCCGCAACGCCCCGCATTTACTCGCAGCAAATTACTGCCGGTCCATCCTCCTTCAGAGGATGGACGCCCCGCAGGTCCAATCGGCCAAAGGCCGATTGGACTCGGAGTTTTGCTTCGCAAAACTCCACTCCGCCGGTTTGCACCGGCGGCCTTTTCTCGCTTCGGGTTCTGCCAGCTGCCTGCAACACTTTAGCCGGCCGGCTTTCACCCACGCAACCAATGCGATGGCACCGGTTCAATCCGCAACGCAGATTGAACCGGTGCCGAGTCCGGTCCTATTTGACAATTTTCCGCTCCGGATCGATCAGATTCCGGAAGTCGCCCATTATCGCGCGGGGAACCGGAATGTCTATCATCGTGTGGAGTCCCGGCCTGGCATTGATCACATGGGGGATGCAGTTGACGCACATGGCGATGGTCCCCAAACCGCCGGAGATCTCCGGCTTTATCTCCATGGCAATCTTCGGCTCGCCCTCAAGGACGATGTAGTCGCCGGTGAAAACGCCCTCGTTCTCCGGCTCGATCTGCTGGGGATGCTCCATCGTGATCACTTGCCGTCCGCCGCAAAAGCCCTGGCCGGTCATGTTGATCCCGGCAACGCTTCCCTTTTTGGCGCTTCCGTAAGGAGCGACCCGGTCAACGCCTGTAACGATGGGTTTCATCTGCTGCTTGAAGCCGTCGATTCCCAGACCCAGGGCCTCGGAAATCATCGCCACCGACTCGGCGAACCCGACATGGCCTGCCAGATGCCCCTCGCTGCTGCCCTTCTCGAATTCGGCCAGGCTGATTCCCACTCCCTGTTCTTCCATCACCGTCTTGCCGAAGGGGGAAAGGCTGTTGACCCGCCGGCAGGTAACGCCGTCAACCCGCGTCATCGCCCCGGAAAGGCAGATGGCCAGAAGGTCCATGGCGAGCCCCGGATTGATGCCGGTGCCCAACACGCTGACCCCGTTTGCCTTGGCGATACGGTCCATCTCGGCGGCCAGTTCCGGACTGCTTGCCTTGGGATAGCTCATCTCCTCGGCAATGGTGATGACGTTGATTCCCCGTTCCAGGACGAACTTGATCTTGTCAAAGACTTTTTTGACAAAGGAATCGGTAGCGATGACGCAGATGTCGCAGCATCCCTTGGAGAGAACCTCCTCGATGCCGGCCTTGACCGTCACCGGCTTTCGCCCGCCGGCCGGCAGCTTGAGTACGTCGAAGATGTTCCTGCCCACCCGATCCGGATGGCTGTCGCAAACCCCGACGATGTCCACTCCCTTCTTCTCCAGCAAACTCGTCGCAATCCCCGACCCCATGGCCCCGAAACCCCAAAGCGCAACTTTTACGTTTTCCATCAATGCGATGCCTCCTTGCATAATTCGCCCAAACAGGGCTACCCTTATCATATCACGGTTTGCGTGGCTGTCAATCGGAAGAAATCTACTTTCCTGACTGGTTTCCCCGCCTCCAAAAAGCTATACTTGACCGGTGTACATAACCGACAGGCAGATACTGAAGGCCGAACGATGAACACCGCGCTCCTCCGTCAGTCGATTCGGGCCTTTGCCGAAGCGGGCTTTTCCCGTTCCGGCGGACCGGGCGGGCAGAACGTCAACAAGGTCAACACCAAAGTTACCCTGCGGATCCGGCTGGCCGACCTTGCCGGCCTGAACGATGCCGAAACGGCAAGGATGCGCGAGGCCCTGGCCGGCCGAATCACCGTCTCCGGCGAGATCGTCATCAATGCCGACGAGGAACGTTCCCAACGGACCAACCTGGAACGGGCGTACTTTCGGCTGGAGGGGCTTATCATTGCCGCCGGAAGGCTGCCCAAAGTCCGTCGCCCAACCAGGCCTTCCCGCGCGGCCAAGGAGGAACGGCTCAAGTCGAAACGGTTGCAGGGATTGAAGAAAGAGCTTAGGCAGATAAGCCCGGAATGACAAAGCCGGAAATGATTTGGAAGCTTCGGGGCTTCGGATTTGATTGTATTCGGAGGGTACATACCCAGCCATTCATGGCGGGGTTGTTGATTTCAAGACGGTGCGGAATTTAGCGGCATAAAAATCTTGGCCGTACATCCGAACGACAAAAGACGCACGGCCAAGAAAGGGGAGCGCTTGCCTGGCAATGCAAACGCCCCCTCCTTAGACGAAGGATGCTTACCTCTCGCTTCGGCGCAGCTTGATCCTTGCCATCCGACCTCTAAAAGCGGCAAGTTCATGCTTGAGGTACGGGCCGATTCCCA
>WQZW01000063.1 GCA_009780545.1 Treponema sp. | reverse complement strand
CGGAGCAGCAGCTCCAGGATTTCCCCGTCGAGCTCCGGATCCAGCAGGAAGGCCGGGATGCCGGCCTCGGCCGCCCTCCGCAGGGCCCCGGAACCGGCTCGGTTGCCGACCACGGCGCAGACGGCGGCATCAAGCCTCCCTTCCCGGCAGGCGTCGATTATGGCCTGAAGGTCGGTGCCCTCCCCGGAAGCAAAAACGGCGATGTTTTTCAAGCGAATGTTACCCCGCCGCCCGGAACCACCTCGCCGATAAGGAAGGCCCGGTCCTCGAGGGTGCCGGAAAGCAGGCGCTCCGCATCTTCCCGGCTCATCGCCATCACCATCCCGATCCCCATGTTGAAGACGTTGTACATCTCCCGTTCGGCGATCTTCCCGGCATCCCGGATAAGGCCGAACACCGCGGGCACCTCCCAGGAATCCTTTTCGATGCGGGCACCGAGGCCTTCCGGCAGCATGCGGGGGACGTTCTCGAAAAAGCCGCCCCCGGTGATGTGGGCCATGCCCTTGATCCGGATGCCGGCGGCAAGAAGGCCCCGCACGGTTTTGACGTAGATTTTGGTGGGAGCAAGCAGGACCTCGCCCAGCGGCCGGTCCAGGCCGGGGCACGGGCCGTCCAGGGAAAGGCCGTTCTCGGTAACCACCTTGCGCACCAGAGAATAGCCGTTGCTGTGGATGCCGGAGGAAGCCAGGCCGACCAGCACGTCGCCGGAGCGTATGTCGGCCCCGGTTATCAGCTCGGCCTTCTCCACCGCGCCAACGGCGAACCCGGCGATGTCGTACTCGCCCGGGGCGTACAGGCCCGGCATCTCGGCGGTCTCTCCCCCCACCAAGGCGCAGCCGGCCTGCACGCAGCCCTCGCCCACCCCCTTGACGATGTCCCCGACCTGCTTCGGGTCCAGCTTCCCGCAGGCGATGTAGTCCAGGAAGAACAGCGGCTCGGCCCCCTGGGTGACAATGTCGTTGACGCACATCGCCACCGCGTCGATCCCGATGCTGTCGTGCCTTCCCATGGCGAAGGCCAGCATCAGCTTGGTCCCCACGCCGTCGGTTCCGGAAACGAGGACCGGCTCCTTAAGGCCAAGGCTGCCCAGGTCGAAAAGGCCGGCGAAACCGCCGACGGTTCCCATCACCCCTTTCCGCCCGGTCTTCAGGATATGGCCCTTCATCCGGGAAACCGCCTCGTAGCCGGCCTCGATGTCCACCCCGGCTTTTTTGTACTCGCTCGCCATCGTCATCTCCCGTACCACGGATTTCAATTTTACCATGGAGGGGGGTCGAACCCCCCTTCACTCCAGCCAAAAGTTGTCGCCGGCTGTCGCAAAGCGATAGCCGGCGACAACCTTCGGCTTCCGTTACCCCCCGAGCGGGGTTCCACCCCGCAACGCCCCGCCTTTACCGCCGGAACCGATGCCCGGAGATTTGCTCCGCAGACCCCGGATTCCGACAACCGATGCCCGGAGATTTGCTCCGCAAACCTCCGGATTCCATCATCCAACGGATACCGGAACGTCATCCCGGTAATCGTATAGTTCCGTCGGATAATCTCCGTTGAAGTATGCCATGCACAGTCCCCGGTATTTGTTGTCCACCTGGATTCCCACCGCGTCCATCAGTCCCTCCTCGCTGAGGAAGGACAGCGAGTTGGCGCCGATGATCGCCCGTATCTCCTCGGGCGAATTGCCGAAGCCGATCAGTTCGCCCGCGGTCTGGATGTCGATGCCGTAAAAGCAGGGATAGCGGATCTGGGGGGAGGAAACCCTGACATGGACGGCGGCCGCCCCGGCTTCCCGGAGCAGCCGGACGATCCGTTTCGTGGTCGTGCCCCGCACGATGGAATCGTCCACCACCACCACGCTTTTGCCGGAAACCACGCCCCGCACGGCGGAAAGCTTCATCTTGACCCCCAGTTCCCGGAGTTCCTGCGAGGGTTGGATGAAGGTCCTGGCCACGTAGCGGCTCTTGATCAGCCCGATCTCGTAGGGAATGCCGGATGCCTCGGCAAACCCGATGGCCGCCGAAACGCCGGAATCCGGCACGGCGGTTACCACGTCGGCCTTGACCGGCGCTTCCCGGGCGAGGATCTTCCCCATGTTCTTGCGGGCCGTGTGGACGTTCACCCCGGCGATGTCGGAATCCGGCCTCGCAAAATAGATGAACTCCATGCTGCAGATGGCCAGGTCGGTGCCGTCGGCGAACATCTCCGCCCTCATCCCCTTGTCGTTGATGAAGATCATCTCGCCCGGGCGGACGTCCCGGACGAAGGAGGCCCCGATGATGTCCAGGGCGCAGGTCTCCGAGGCGACCACGAAGGCGTTTCCCAGCCAGCCGAGCGACAGCGGACGCAGGCCGTTGGGATCGCGGGCGGCGACCATGCCGTCCTGGGTGAAGAGGATGTAAGTGAATCCGCCCTTGATCCTGCCGAACGCTTCCTTGAGGGTCTCCACGGTGTTTCCCCGGGGATTCCGCTTGATCAGGTGGGCCATCACTTCCGAATCCGAGTTTGTCTGGAAGATGCTCCCCTGCCCCTCCAGTTCCCGCCTGAGGGTTTTCGCGTTGACCAGTTGGCCGTTGTGGCAGAGGGCCAGGCTGTCGCGCTCGAAGTGAAACAGCAGGGGCTGGACGTTCTCCAGCTCGTTCTTGCCCACGGTGCTGTAGCGGACATGGCCGATCGCCGCCGTGCCCTCAAACGATTCCAGGACATCCCGGGAGAAAACTTCCGAAACCAGCCCCAGCCCCCGGTGCCTGGAAAGGCTGTCGCCGTCCTTGACCACGATGCCGGCGCCTTCCTGTCCCCGGTGCTGCAGGCTGTGCAGACCGTAGTAGGCGAGCCTGGCCGCGTCCTTGTGCCCCCAGATGCCGAAAACGCCGCATTCCTCGTTCAGTCCCCTCATTTCAGCAAACACGGCAGGGCCTCCTCGTAGGCTTTTTTCATCTCCCGCAGGGAAAGGTCGGCCAGAAGCCGTTGCCCGAACCGCAGGATCAGCCGGCCGGAATCGGTTACGGTGCCGATGCGCCGGGCGGCCGGAACGGCCTTCAGGAATTCGGCGGCGCGTTCCGGCCGAACGCCGACCAGGAACCTCGACTGGCTTTCGGAAAACAGCAGGACGTCCGGATCGGGCCCGGCGGATTCGTCCAGAACGATGTCGGCACCCAGCCCGTCCTTTGCCGCGATCAGCGATTCGGCGAGGGCCACGGCAAGGCCGCCTTCGGAAAGGTCGTGGGCCGAGGCCACGAGGCCGGAAGCGATGGCCCGGCCCAGCGATTCCTGGACGGCTTTTTCCCGTTCGAGATCGAGTTCCGGGGGAAGGCCGGAGATCGCGCCGCCTTCCTGCATCCGCTGCAGCTCGCTACCCCCGAATTCGGCGAAGGTTTCCCCGATAAGGAAGATTTCGTCCCCGGCCTTCTTGAAGTCCTGCGTGGTGATGTGGCCCGGGTCCCGAATCAGGCCCACCATGCCGACGGTCGGGGTCGGGTGGATGGGGACGCCGCCCCGCTCGTTGTACAGGGAAACGTTGCCGCTGACCACCGGAGTTCCCAGCTCAAGGGCCGCCTCGGAGATTCCCTTGACCGCCTGCTCCATCTGCCAGAAGATCTCCGGGTTTTCCGGGCTGCCGAAGTTAAGGCAGTCGGTGAGGGCAAGGGGAATGCCGCCGGATGCGACGATGTTCCGTGCGGCCTCGGCCACGGCGATCCGTCCGCCGGTCCGGGGATCGAGGAAAACGTAGCCGGCGTTGCAGTCGGTCGTCAGGGCCAGCGCCTTCCGGGTTCCCCGAATCCGGATGACGGCGGCATCGGCCCGGCCCGGAAGGACCACGGTATTGGTGCGGACCTGCTGGTCGTACTGGGAGAAAACCCATTCCTTGGAGGCCACGGTCGGGCGGGAAAGCAGGGCCAGGATCGTTTTTCCGTAATCCTCCACCGGCCGGAGCCCGGTTACCGGAACGGCATCGCGCCGGGCTTCCGGTTCCCTCGAGGGCTTCCGGTATTCGACGGCGCCCTTGGTGAGGGCATCGGCCGGAACCTCGGCGACAAGCTCCCCTTTATGGAAGATTTTGATCAGCTTGTCGGAAGTAACCTTCCCCACGGCCACCGCATGCAGGCCGTGCCTCAGGAAGGCATCGACGATCTCACGTTCCTTTCCTTTGGTCACCACCAGCAGCATCCGTTCCTGGGATTCGGAGAGCATCATCTCGTAGGCGCTCATCCCGGATTCCCGCTGGGGGACCGAGTCCAGATGCAGCTCCAGCCCCATGCCGGCCTTGCTCGCCATCTCCGAGGAGGAGGAGATCAGGCCGGCGGCCCCCATGTCCTGAATGCCGACCAGGGCCGGATTCCCCGTCACCTCGAGGCAGGCCTCGATGAGGAGCTTTTCCATGAACGGATCGCCGACCTGAACCGAGGGCCGCTTCTTCTCGGACTCCGCCGAAAGTTCCTCGCTGGCGAAGGTGGCCCCGTGGATGCCGTCCCGTCCGGTGGCGGCCCCGACGTACATCACCGTGTTGCCCTCCCCTTCCGCCACGCCCCGGCGGATGCCGGCATGGTCGATAAGCCCCACGCACATGGCGTTGACCAGGGGATTGGCCTCGTAACAAGGGTCGAAGTGGATCTCGCCCCCCACGGTGGGAATCCCCACGCAGTTCCCGTAGGCGGCGATCCCGGCGACCACCTCGCCGAACAGGTACTTTGTCCGTTCCCTGCCCTTGCCGTCAAGCTCGCCGAAACGGAGCGAGTTGAGGATGGCCACCGGCCTTGCCCCCATCGAGAACACGTCCCGGACGATGCCGCCGACTCCGGTGGCCGCTCCCTGGAAAGGCTCGACCGCCGAGGGATGATTGTGGCTTTCCATCTTGAAGACCACCGCCTGATCGTCCCCGATGTCCACGATTCCGGCGCCCTCACCCGGCCCCTGCAGGATGCGCTCGCCGGTCGAGGGGAACTGCCGGAGCAGCACTTTCGAGTTCTTGTAGGAACAGTGCTCCGACCACATCACCGAAAAAAGCCCCAGCTCGGTGTAGTTCGGCGGGCGGGACAGGAGTTCCTTGACCCGGGCAAACTCCTCCTCGGTCATCCCCATGCCCAGGTACAGCCTGCCTTCCTCGATTTCCCCCGGGGACGGTTCCCTCGTTACCGGCATGTTTCCCTCCAGCTTTGCAGGATGCCCCGAAACAGGCGCAGCCCGTCGTCGCTTCCCAGCAGTTTGTCCACGGCCCGCTCCGGATGGGGCATCATCCCCAGCACGTTGCCCCGTTTGTTGCAGATCCCGGCGATGTCGGCCAGGCTGCCGTTGGGATTGTCCTCGTAGGTGAACACGATGCGGCCCCGTTCCTTAAGGACGGCCTCGTCGCAGTGGTAGTTGCCCTCGCCATGGGCTATGGGGATGCGGATGATCTCGCCCTTGGCGTACCGCGAGGTGAAGACCGTGTCGTCGTCCCGCACCCGAAGCTCGACGGTTTTGCAGACGAACCGGATCCCCCGGTTCCGGAGCAGCGCCCCGGGGAGCAGGCCGGCCTCGGTAAGTATCTGGAAGCCGTTGCAGACCCCGAGGATCGGCTTGCCCTCCCGGTCGGCCTTGCGGAGGGCCGCAACGATACCGGAAAGGCTTGCCAGGGCCCCGCAGCGGAGGTAGTCGCCGTAGGAGAAACCGCCCGGCAGCAGGATCGCGTCGAAACCGTCCAGGTCGGTCCTGTCATGGCGGACCAGGACCGCCTCCTGCCCCAGCTCGTCCTTTACGGCATGGTACATATCGACGTCGCAGTTGGAGCCGGGGAACACCGGCACGGCAAATCTCATTGCCGGCCCCCGCCCTCGATTTCCCGTATCTCGAAGCGGAAATCTTCCATTACGGTGTTGGCCAACAGCTTTTCGCACATCTCCCTTACCCGCTCCTCGGCATTTTCGCAATCCTCCAGCTTCAGGACGATGTATTTGCCGATGCGGACGTCGGCGACCTCGCCGAAACCGAGCTTGTGCAGCGAACCCTTGACGGCGGTACCGGCCGGGTCGAGAATGCTCTCCCGCAACGTCACGAAAACCTTTACTTCGCACATAGTTCCCTTCCTGTCAACGGAAAATTCAAGCCTTATCATGGAGGGGGGGCGAACCCCCCTTCGCTCCACCCCCACTACCGTGGGGCTTCCGCTACCCCCCGAGCGGGGGTTCCACCCCCCCAACGCCCCCGATCCAATCCGACTTTGTCGGATTGGATTCGGAGTTTTGCTCCGCAAAACTCCACGCTTTTACCCCATAACCAAGGCGTGGAGATTTGCCGTGCAAATCTCCTGAGTCCATCATCCTTCGAATGATGGACCATCCGCATTCGACGGCAAGGCTTCGCTCTTCCCCGCCACGATCGGCTTCCGGGCCGTCACCTTCCGGAGGCAACCCCGGAAAGACGCTCCAGCACGGTACGGTAGCCGGGAAGCATGTCCCCCAGCCCCCGCCGGTAGACGTCCTTGTCCAGCTTTTCCCCGCCTGAATCCCAGAGCCGGCAGGTGTCCGGGGAGATCTCGTCGGCAAGGACAAGTTCGTCCCCGGCAAGGCCGAACTCCAGCTTGAAGTCCACCAGCGTGATCCCGATACCGGCAAAAACGGACCGCAGGACACGGTTGACCTCGAGGGCCCGCTCCCGGAGCTCGGCGATCCGCCGTTCGTCGGCAAGTCCCAAAAGGAGAACGTGATCGACGGTGAGCAGGGGATCGCCCAGGTCGTCGTTCTTGTAGTAGAACTCGACGACCGGTTCGGCCAGGTGCCGGCCCTCGGCAAGCCCCAGCCGTTTTGCCAGGCTGCCGGCGGTGACGTTCCTGACCACGACCTCCAGCGGGATGATCCTGACCTTCCGGACCAGCTGCTCGGTCTCGGAAATTTTTTCGATGAAGTGACTGGCGATGCCCGCCTCGGCCAGCCTTCGGAACAGCAGGGCGGAGATTTCGTTGGTAAGCCTCCCCTTGCCCGGCATCGTGTCCTTCTTCTCGCCGTTGAACGCCGTGACGCTGTCCTTGTAGGCCAGAAGGAGAATCCCCTCCCGGTCCGTGGCAAACAGTTCCTTTGCCTTTCCTTCGTAAAGCCTTTCGCCTCTGTCCATCGCTACCGCCGCCTCCGTTCATCGGAAAGTTTCGCCCCCGGTTCCGGGCCCGGAACCGGGGCGACTTTAGTATACCGGAAAGCGCGGGGAGGTACATGGGCCGGAAATCAATGCGGGGGGCAAGCCTCCCTGACTTCCCCCATTACCTGGGACTTTCGCCTCGACCTGACTTTAGGCAAGAGTTACCAACAGTATTATCAGTAATACCTCGATGGACAATTTCCCGGCCGTCTTCAATGTCATGGACTACCTCAAGACACCGACCCTCCGGCATTACGACCCGACAGGCGAGACGGAGAGGTTCCTGCATATCTGAATTGGACGGGAGGCTATTGAGACACGAAAAGAATTACTCCCGGACTTTTTGCCAGGTCCTTTTGTCCCATGG
>WQZW01000062.1 GCA_009780545.1 Treponema sp. | reverse complement strand
TGAGGGTGCAGGACATGCCCCTGACGGTGATCGTGGACAGCCTGGGCGACGACCTGTACGTCCGGGGACGGAAGGCATATCTGGAAGGCTTATCCACTATGAGTGGATAAGCTATGGAGATTTGCGGAGCAAATCTCCATGCGGTTGTTGTGGGGACGGAAGGCTTATCTGGAAGGCTTATCCACCATGTGGATAAGCTATGGAGATTTGCGGAGCAAATCTCCATGCGGTTGTCGCGGGGACGGAAGGCTTATCTGGAAGGCTTATCCACCATGTGGATAAGCTATGGAGATTTGCGGGGCAAATCTCCATGCGTTTGTCGCGGGGACTGAAGGCTTATCCACTATGTGGATAAGCTATGGAGATTTGCGGAGCAAATCTCCGGACGTTGATCGTTTGCGGTCGATGCGGGGCGTTACGGGGCAGCGCCCCGTTCGGGGGGTAACGGAAGCCGAAGGTTGTCGCTTTGCGACAACTTTTGGCTGGAGTGAAGGGGGGCTTGGCCCCCCGCATGATGGGCAAAAGGGTGGAGATTTGCTTTGCAAATCTCCTAAATCCAATCGGCCTCCGGACGATTGGATCGGGGGCTTGGCCCTCTCGTAGGCATTGATTCTGAGTCAAGGAGGTCCTTGTGGCGGAAAAGAAACATGTGCTCGTGCTCGGGGTGATAGGGGCGGACGTTCATGCGGTGGGGAACACCATCCTGAATCATGCCTTTACCGAGGCCGGCTTCGAGGTGGTGAACCTCGGGGTAATGGTCTCGCAGGAGGAGTTCATCGAGGCGGCCATCGAATCGGCGGCGGACGCGATCATCGTGTCCTCGCTGTACGGGCATGGCGAACTGGACTGTCCCGGAATGCGGGACAAGTGCCGGGAAAGCGGCATCGGCGACATCCTCATATACGTGGGGGGCAACCTCGTCGTGGGCAAGCAGCCGTTCGAGGACGTGGAAAAGCGTTTCAAGCAGATGGGCTTCGACCGGGTTTTTCCGCCGGGAACCACGCCGGAGACGGCGATCGGCTCGTTGCGGGGCGACCTGCGGAACACGCCGCTTAGGATGATCAAGAGCGCCTTCAAGCCGGCAAAGAAGGCCTAGTACCTATGGAAGCGGTCCTGCTCATCGATTTCGGGAGTACCTACACCAAGGTTACCGCCGCGGACACGGAGACTCCCCGCATCCTGGGCTGCGCGGCAAGCTACACCACCGTGGAAAGCGACGTGGGCGAGGGCCTTGAGTCGGCCGTGGCCGAACTGGAAAAGCTCACCGGCAAGGTAACCTACGGCAGGCGCTACGCCTGTTCCTCGGCGGCCGGCGGCCTGAAGATGGTGGTCTGCGGACTGGTTCCCGAGCTTACCTCCAAGGCGGCCAGGCTCGCCTCGTTCGGCGCGGGGGCCAAGGTGCGGAAGACCTGCTCCTTCCAGATCACCAAGGACGACCTTGCCGAGATCGACGAAATCTCCCCGGACATACTCCTTCTGACCGGCGGCACCGACGGCGGCAACACCGAATGCGCCCTGCACAACGCCGCCATGCTCGCCCGAAGGAAGGGCAGGTGCCCGGTCGTGGTCGCCTGCAACCGAAGCTGCGCCGAACGGGCGCTGCGGCTGCTGAAGGGGCACGAAACCCACCTCTGCCCCAACGTGATGCCGACCTTGGGCAAACTCCAGATCGAGGCGGTCCGGCTGAAGATACGGGACATCTTCCTTGAAAGGATCGTCAGGGCGAAGGGGTTGAGCAGGGAATCGGGGCTTTTGGACGGAATCATGATGCCGACTCCGGCGGCGGTGCTTGCCGCCGTGGAACTGCTTGCCGCCGGGACGGAGAACGAGGCCGGCATCGGGGAACTTTTGGCCGTGGACCTGGGCGGGGCGACCACGGACGTGTACTCCATAGCCGACGGCCTGCCCACCGAGTCCGACACGGTGTACCGGGGACTTCCCGAGCCCTACGCGATGCGGACGGTGGAAGGCGACATCGGGATGAGGTACTCCGTGCATGGGATACTGGAAGCGGTGGGCATAGACAGGATAAGCCGGATGTCGGGGTTGCCGAAGGAGGAGGCGCAGGCAATCGTGGACCGTTTTGGCCGACATACCGAAGCCCTGCCGGAGAGCGACGGGGAAAAGGCCGTGGACTTCGCCCTTGCCGCCGGAGCCATCGAAACCGCCACGGTCCGCCATGCCGGCAGCGTGGAGAAAATCTACACCCCGGACGGGGCGCTCTACCTCCAGAACGGCAAGGACCTGCGGAACACGAACCGGATCGTGCTGACGGGCGGAGCCCTGATCCATGCCCGGAGGCAGGCGGAACTTGCCGGTTTCGCCATGTACGGCGAGGCCGTTCCGGAATCCCTCCGGCCAAAAAAGGCCGAGCCCCTCATCGACGGGGACTACATTCTTTCGGCAATGGGCCTGCTCGCCGGTTACGACCGACAGGCGGCACTCAAGATAATGAAACAATCGATAACGCCAATCGGCTAAGCGGAGGTACGCAGGATGGATTTGTGCAACCGGAAGATAGACGAGGGTGAGTTCAACCGCTCCCGGGAGGGAGTGCTCACCCAATGGCCCACCGGTGCCCAGGTTGACATGAAGAAGGCGGTGGAGTTCCACAAAAAACTCCCCAAGAACAAGCTTTTCCCCCTGAAGCTCGAAGAGGCCAAGGCCGGGCACCGCACGCTGATCCAGCCGAGGGCCGGGGTCGCCCTGGTAGGCGACCACATCAAGCTGCTCACCTACCTGCAGAATGTCGGCGAGGCCGACCTGCTGCCGACGACGATCGACAGCTACACCCGCCAGAAGCGGTTCAAGGAGGCCGAGGACGGCATCAACGAGAGCGTCCGCTCCGGGAAGTCCATGCTGAACGGGTTTCCGGCGGTGAATTACGGCGTGGACAAGTGCCGGCTGATCGTCGAAAGCCTGGACGTGCCGGTGCAGATCCGCCATGGAACGCCTGACGCGCGGCTCCTTGCCGAGATTTCCTATTCCGGCGGCTTTACGAGCTTCGAGGGCGGGGGCATTTCCTACAACATTCCCTACGCCAAGAGCGTTACCCTGGAAACCACGATTCGGGACTGGCAATATGTGGACCGCCTTACCGGCCTGTACGAGGAGCGGGGAGTCCGCATCAACCGGGAACCCTTCGGGCCGCTTACCGGCACGCTGGTCCCGCCCTGCATCTCCCACAGCGTGGCCATCATCGAAAGCCTCCTGGCCGCCGAGCAGGGAGTCAAGAGCATCACCGTCGGCTACGGGCAGTGCGGCAACTTCATCCAGGACGTCGCCGCCGTGTGCGCCCTGGAAAAGCTCACCGAGGAATACCTTGCCAAGTACGGCTACGATGACGTGGTGGTAACCACCGTCCTGCACCAGTGGATGGGCGGTTTCCCCCCGGACGAATCCAAGGCCTTTGCCGTGATCTCCTGGGGAAGCGCCGTCGCGGCCCTTGCCAAGGCGACCAAGGTCATCGTCAAGACCCCGCACGAGGCGATGGGCGTTCCCACGATGGAGGCCAATGCCCAGGGACTGCGTTGCACCAAGCAGGCGATCTCCATGCTGGAGGATCAGACGGTGATGGGGGCCCGTTTCGAGGAGGAGATGTCGATCATCCTTGCCGAGACGCGGCCTATCGTGGACAAGTGCTTCGAGCTGGGCGGCGGCGACATCGCCACCGGTGCGGTGCGGGCTTTCCAGGCCGGCGTCATCGACATTCCCTTCGCCCCCAGCCGGCACAATGCCGGGGTGATGCTGCCGGCCCGGGACAACGACGGGGCCATCCGCATCCTCAATCCGGGTTCGGTTCCCTTCAGTCGGGACCTTCTGGCCTTCCACGAAGGAAAGATCGACGAGCGGGCCAAGCAGGAAAAACGCAAGGCTTCGTTTCAAATGGTGATAGACGACGTGTCGGCGATAGGGCATGGCAGGCTGGTCGGAAGGCCGCCGGAAGCCGCCGTGCCGGAAAAAAAGAAAGGATGGTTTGGGAACAAATGAAAATTATCGACGTTGTGTGCGCGCCCGGTCGGACGGGCTTTTTCTTCGACGACCAGGCCGCGATCAAAAAAGGCGCCGAAGCGGACGGCGCGGCCTATCGGGGAAACCCGGTCACGCCCGGCTTTACCGCCGTGCGGCAGGCGGGCGAATCGGTTTCGGTGATGCTGGTTCTGGAGGACGGCCAGGTCGCCTTCGGGGACTGCGCCGCGGTCCAGTATTCCGGCACCGGAGGCCGGGATCCGCTGTTCCTGGCCGAGAATTTCATCCCCTTCATCGACCGGCACCTGAAGCCGTTGCTCGCGGGCAAAACCGTCGGCACGTTCCGGCAGATGGCCGCCGAACTTGAGGGGATCGAGGTCGAGGGCAAGCGCCTGCACACCGCCATCCGCTACGGCCTGAGCCAGGCACTGCTGGACGCGGTGGCCAAAAGCCGGCACCTGATGATGTGCGAGGTGATCGCCGAGGAATACGAAACCCTCCTCGGCCGCGAGATGATCCCGATCTTCACCCAGAGCGGGGACAACCGCTACGACAACGTGGACAAGATGATCATCAAGGGAGCGGCGGTCCTTCCCCACGGCCTGATCAACCACGTGGAGACCAAGCTGGGCAAAAAGGGCGAGCTGCTTGCCGAGTACGTCCGCTGGCTTGCCGAACGGATCACCAAACTGCGCGGCGATCCCGGGTACGAGCCGGCCCTGCACCTGGACGTGTACGGCACCATCGGGATGATCTTCGGCGACGACATGCCGGCGATGGCCGACTACATCGTCGGTCTGGGCAAGATCGCCGCCCCCTTCAAGCTGCGGATCGAGGGCCCGATCGACGCCGGCGAACGGGAAAAACAGATGATCGCCCTGCGGGACCTGAGCCGGATGATCGACGGGCGGGGCTCGGACGTGCAGATCGTCGCCGACGAATGGTGCAACACGCTGGATGACATCAAGTACTTTGCCGACAACAAGGCCGGCCACATGGTGCAGATCAAGACCCCGGACCTCGGCGGCATCGGCGACATCGTGGAGGCGGTGCTGTACTGCAAGGAACGGGGAATCGCCGCCTACCAGGGCGGTACCTGCAACGAGACCGACCGCTCGGCCCAGGTCTGCGTCCATATCGCCATGGCCTGCGGTCCCTGCCAGGTGCTGGCAAAGCCCGGAATGGGCGTGGACGAGGGATATATGATCGTCCACAACGAGATGCAGCGAATTCTGGCGATGTTACGGGCAAGAGGTAAAAGGTAAACTCACGCAGTAAATGCGGGGCGTTGCGGGGTGGAACCCCGCTCGGGGGGTAGTGGAAGCCCCGCGGTAGCGGGGGTGGAACGAAGGGGGGCTTGGCCCCCCGCATGAGCTTATCGGGTAAACGGGTGGAGTTTTGCCTTGCAAAACTCCTAAATCCAATCTGCCTCTGGCCGATTGGATCGGGGGCTCGGCCCCCCACATAAGGAGGTTCTTTAATGGAAGAATTCAGGATACTTTCCACCACGGCGATCCTCGGCTACGGCTTTCCGGTCGCCTCTTTCGAGGAGGGGATGAAGCTGAAGCCCCACCTGATCGCCGTGGACGCCGGCTCCACCGATCCCGGCCCCTACTACCTGGGTGCCGGCATTTCCTTCACCGACCGGGAGGCCGTCAAGCGCGACCTGCGGATTATGATCCGCGCCGGCGTGAGGGAGGGCATTCCGGTCTGCATCGGCACGGCCGGGGGCAGCGGGGCCAAGGCCCACGTTCGGTGGAATCGGGAGATCGTCGAAGAGATCGCAAGGGAGGAATCCCTTAGTTTTCGGCTTGCGGTGATTCAGGCCGAACTGCCCAAGCCCCTGATCGCCGAGGCCCTGGCCGCCGGCAAGGTGCGCCCCCTGGAACCGGCGCCGGAACTGACCGCCGAGGCCCTGGAAGCGACCGCCGCCATCGTCGCCCAGATGGGGGTGGAGCCCTTCATCGAAGCCTACAAGGGCGGGGCGCAGGTGATCCTTGCCGGCCGCTCCTACGACCCGGCGGTGTTCTCCTCGCTGGCGGTAAAGTCCGGCTACGACATGGGGCTGGCCACCCACCTGGGCAAGATACTGGAATGCGCCGCCCTCTGCGCCACGCCGGGCAGCGGCTCGGACTGCATCTTCGGCTTCATCGGCAAGGATTACTTCCGGGTCCAAACCCTGAATCCCCTGCGCAAATGCACCACCCTTTCGGTGGCCGCCCACACCCTGTACGAAAAAACCGATCCCTACATCCTCCCCGGTCCCGGCGGACACCTGGACCTGACCGAGGCGAAGTTCGAGCAGGTAGGGGACAATGCGGTGAAAGTGAGCGGATCGAAGTTCGTGCCCTCGGACGGTTACGAAGTGAAGCTGGAAGGCTCCCGCAGGATCGGCTTCCGGACGGTTTCCATCGCCGGCACCCGGGACCCCCTGATGATGGAGAAGATCGACGAGGTGATCGCCGGAGTGCGGGAACGGGTTGCCGACAACTTCAAGGAAAGCGGCTTCCGTTACGACCTGAACTTCATCGTCTACGGACGGGACGGCGTGATGGGAAGCCTCGAACCGCTGCGGGCAAAACCGCTGGCCCACGAGTTCGGCATCGTGATCGAGGCCGTCTCCGACAGCCAGCAAATGGCCGACACGATCTGCGCCATGGCCCGTTCGACCATGCTTCACTACGGCTATCCCGGCCGCAAGGCCACCGCCGGCAACCTCGCCTTCCCCTACTCCCCCAGCGACTTCCACGCCGGCGAGGTTTACCAGTTCAGCGTCTACCACCTGCTCCGTGTCGAGGACCCGGCGGCGCTGTTCCCCATCGAGTACACGGACCTTTAGGAGGGCATGATGAAAACGAAACTCACCGACATTACCGACGTAATCCGCAGCAAGAACTCCGGCCCCTACGAACTGACCCTGGACATCATCTTCAAGGACTATGCCGCCTACAACGCCGTCAAGAACGGCGGCTTCATCGACAAGAAGCTCCTCTGCTCCCTGTACGGCATCCGCCCCGAGGAAGTGATCACCATCGTCAACTTCGAACCGGCCAAGGCCATCAAGATGACCATTGTCCGCCCGCTTTGTTCGGGGGATTTGGGGGAAACCGATGTTTACGGGGCGCAACAACACGCACCGCTTTTGGGGCTGGAGTTTGATCTGTAGTGGGAAGAGGCCTGGGGCAAATCCTGGCGGCCACGGTTTTGCAAGAGCGGGATAAGCCCAGAGCCAGAAAAAGCCGCCGGTCGCAGACTGGCGGGGTGGAGGTTTGCGGAGCAAACCTCCAAGTCCAATCGGCCATGCCGATTGGACCAGCATGCACCGCTTTTGGGACTGGAATTTGATCTGTAATGGGAAGAGGCCTGGGGCAAATCCTGGCGACCAAGGTTTTGCAAGAGCGGGATAAGCCCAGAGCCGAAAAAAGCCGCCGGTCGCAGACTGGCGGGGTGGAGGTTTGCGGAGCAAACCTCCAAGTCCAATCGGCCATGCCGATTGGACCAGCATGCACCGCTTTTGGGATTGGAATTTGATCTGTAGTGGGAAGAGGCCTGGGGCAAATCCTGGCGGCCAAGGTTTTGCAAGAGCGGGATAAGCCCAGAGCCGAAAAAAGCCGCCGGTCGCAGATCGGCGGGGTGGAGGTTTGCGGAGCAAACCTCCAAGTCCAATCGGCCATGCCGATTGGACCAGCATGCACCGCTTTTGGGATTGGAATTTGATCTGTAGCGGGAAGAGGCCTGG
>WQZW01000061.1 GCA_009780545.1 Treponema sp. | reverse complement strand
TCCGTGTTCTCCGTGTAACTCCGTGGTTGAATCTCTTCCCCAACCTAAACCGCACAAAAGCGCGGTTACTCGGCGGGGCCAAAAGTTAAATGCTGTTGCCCTGCGGCCTTCCTCAGGCACGGTCGTCCTCAAGCGCCTTCCGCAAAAGCTCCAGGAATTCCCGGCGGGGCATTTCCCGTCCGCCGAGGCTGCGCAGGTGGTCGGTGGGGATCTGGCAGTCGACGAAGGCGAAGTCCTCGGCGAAGAGGCGGCGGGCGAGGGTGAGGAAGGCGGCCTTGGAAGCGTTGGGTTCCAGGGCGAACATCGATTCCCCGCAGAACACCTTCGGGCCCCGGTTCGCCAGGCGTATCCCGTAGCAGCCGCCGACGAGCCGTTCCCCGCGGTAGGCCTCGGCGGAAATGGCGTATCCCAGCAGGTGCAGTTTGCCGTAGGCGGCTATGATGTCGGCGTCGATCCAGGTTCCGTCCTGCCCCGGCCTGAACGTCTCGGCGCAGTTCCTGATCACCGAGCCGAAGTCCCGGTTGAAGGAGATCCGAAAATCCCCCCGGGCGAGCACCTTTTTCATGGAGCGGGAGACATGCAGGTCCTCGGGGAAGATCACCATGCGGGGATCGGGCGACTGCCAGATGATCGGGTCGCCCGGGCCGTACCAGGGGAAGATGCCCTGCTCGTAGGCGGACAGCAACATTCCGGGGGAGAGGTTTCCCCCTGCGGCCACCACTCCGTCCCTCGCATTCTCGGGCGGGGGAAACCGGTAGCGCATGTACTCCCGGAGGTAGGGGAAGTCCGGGTCGGGTCCCGGAGGAGGCGGCCTGCAGTCCGGCATCTACAGGGGCATTGCCTGGAGGCGTTTTTCCGCGCGCCTGGGATCCCCTTCCTCCTCTCCGGAACCGGTTATGTCGATGGCGTACCCTCCGTCCCGCCAGTCCACCGTTGCCACCCCGCCGGAACTGAGCCTGCCGAACAGCACCTCGTCCACGAAGAAGCTCTTGATCTTTTCCTCGATGATCCTTCCCACGTTCCGCGCCCCGAACTCCCGGCTGTAGCCTTCCTCGGCAAGTTTGGCGATGCATTCCCGGGTAACCGCCAGCCGGACCTTCTTCTCGGCAAGCTGTTCGGTAAAGAGCGTCAGTTCCTTCCTTACTATGGAAGCCATGATCTCGCCGGAAAGATGGGTGAAGCGGACCACCGAGTCCAGTCGGTTGCGGAATTCCGGGGTGAAGATCTTTTCCACGGCCCCGTCCACCACGCTCTCGTCCTGGACCCGTTCCCCGAAGCCGATCAGTTCCCGGCCGATCTCCCGCGCGCCGGCATTGCTGGTCATGATCAGGACGACGTTGCGGAAGTCGGCCTTGCGGCCCTGGTTGTCGGTCAGCGTGGCGTAGTCCATGATCTGCAGGAGGATGTTGTAGATGTCCGAATGTGCCTTCTCGATCTCGTCAAGGAGGACCACGGCCCGGGGCTGTTTGCGTACCGCGTCGGTAAGCTGGCCCCCGTCCTCGTAGCCGACGTAGCCCGGCGCCGAACCGATGAGCCTTGAAACGGCGTGCTTCTCCTGGTACTCGCTCATGTCGAAGCGGAGCATGGCGATTCCCATGATCTCGGCCAGCTGGCGGGCAAGTTCGGTCTTGCCCACGCCGGTGGGCCCCACGAACAGGAAGTTGGCCACCGGCCTGCCCTCCGCCCGGAAACCGGCCCTGGACTGCTTGACCGCCCGCACCACCGACGCGATGGCGGCGTCCTGGCCGAAAACCTTTTCCTTCAGCCTCGCCTCCAGGAGCCGGAGCTTGTCCCGCTCGTCCTCGCCCACCGAACGCGCAGGGATGCGGGCTATCTTGGAGATCACCGTCTCGATCAGGGGAAGCCCGACCTCGACGGTCTCGATCACCTTGTCCGCCTCCGAGGTCGAGGTAACGTTCCCCGATCCGGGCGATACCCTGCCTTCGGTATCTTTTTTCTCTTCGTAATTTGCATCCGCTCCGCCCCCTTTTCCGACATCGGTCTCTGCGGCTTCGGTCTCGTTTCCGGTACCCGAGGCCCTGACCTCGGCATCGCCCGGATTGCCGGCAGTGGGCATGATGCCGGCAATCCCGTTCTCGGTTTCCGGCAGTTCCCCCTCGGCGAGGTTGCCTGCGGAAACGGCCTCGGGGGCATGCTCGGCCCCGGACCCGTTCAGGCGGGCGTAGGCGGCGATTCGGGCGAAGGCCCCGGCCTCGTCGATCACGTCGATGGCCTTGTCCGGAAGCCGCCGTTCGGTGATGAACTGGGAGGAAAGGCGGACGGCGGCCTCGATTGCCCCGTCGCTGTACTTCACATGGTGGAATTCCTCGTACTTGGACTTCAGCCCGTTGAGGATCGCGATGGCGTCGGCCTCGGAAGGTTCGTTGATGTCGATTTTCTGGAAACGCCGGGAGAGCGCCCGGTCCTTGTCGAAGAACTTCCCGTACTCCTCGTGGGTGGTAGAACCGATGCACCGCAGCTTGCCGGAACTCAGCGCCGGCTTGAGCAGGTTGGAGGCGTCCATGGCGCCGCCGGAAACCGCGCCGGCGCCGACCAGGGTGTGTATCTCGTCGATAAAGAGGATGGCCTTTTCCTTTTTGAGGATCTCCTCGATCACCTCCTTGATCCGGTCCTCGAAGTCGCCCCGGTACTTGGTCCCGGCAAGCAGGGCCCCCATGTCCAGGGCGTAGATGCTGAAGTCCCTGATTGCGGGCGGCACCTGCCCGGCCACGATTCTCTGGGCAAGGCCTTCGGTGACGGCCGTCTTGCCCACCCCGGAATCCCCCACATGGACCGGGTTGTTCTTCATCCTCCGGCAGAGGACCTGGACGGTGCGGTCCAGCTCGTCCTCCCTGCCGATGAAGGGTTCGAGCTTGCCGGAACGGGCCTGTTCGGTAAGGTCGCCGGCAAAGCGTTCCAGCGCGGAACGTTTGCCCCGGTCCCTTCCCCGGGGACCGGAATCCCCGCCCTCGTCCCCGGCCGGCGAGAACTTGGCCGCGTCGAATTCGCCGCGGGCGAGTATCTCGGTCAGCTTCAGCCGCCTGATCCCGGCCTTGCGCAGGCAGTAGCCGGCATGGTTGCGTTCCTCGTCGAACAGCGAGAGGAGGATGTCGGCCACGTCCACCGCATCCTTGCCGGCCGCCCGGCTCTGCATCGCGGCCCGTTCGATCACGCTGTGGAATCCCACCGTCTGTATCGGATCGCTCTTCGAAGGGACGCTGAGCAGCTTCTCGTTGAAATAAGCCTCGATGTCGTCCCGCATCTGCCCGTACTCGACCCCGCAGGCGGCCAGCACCGACTGCACCTGTTCGAAGGCCAGGGCCGCGTACAGCACATGCTCCGGGGTCAGGTATTCGTGGTTGCGCAGCCGCGCCTCGTTGTACGCGGCGTTGATTATCGCCTGCACGTTTCCGGAAATCTTCATTCGTTTCTCCTTATCGGGCCGGCTCCACGATGCAGCGCAGGGGAAACCGGTTTTCCCTGGCCGCAAGGTGAACCTGGTCCGCCTTGGTGCAGGCAATGTCCCAGGGATACTGTCCGACGATGCCCTTGCCCCGCAGGTGGACGTCCATCATGATCTTGGTGGCATCGTCGGGTTTCTTGCGGAAGATCACCGTGAGTATCTCCACCACGAAGTCCATCGTGGTATAGTCGTCGTTCAGGAGAATCACCCGGTAGTCCTCGGGCCCCGCGATCTCGTCCCTGCCCCTGTCCGCCGTCTTCCGCTCGGCCTTGCCCCTCATACGGTCAAAAAGTTTGTTTTCCATACAATGCCCTACCTATAAGGTATCGCATTGCCCCGAACCACGCAAGGGTATTGTCGGTAAAAGAGGAATGCGGGGGGTCAAACCCCCCTGAGGTCGAGCCAAAAGTTGTCGCAAGGCGACAACTTTCGTCTCGACCTACCCCCCGAGCGGGGCGCTGCCCCGCAACGCCCCGCTCGCTCCCGCCGGCATGTTTGCCCTAAGGTTTCCCCCGAACCGGCATTCCCCGATCAGCTTCAGCTCGACGGCCACCCGGATCAGGTCGGCGAGGTTTCCGGTGCCCAGCTTGTCGTGTATCCTGCCCACGACCATCTTCACGGTGTTTACCGACAGGTTCCGGCCGGCGGCGATCTCGGCGCGGGAGAGGCCGTGGGAAAGGTCGTCGAGGATCTCGCCCTCGCGGCGGGAAAGCACCACGCCGGAATTGAGGTCCCGCTCGTCGCGGTACAGGCTGACCACATGGGAGCGGTGCTTGGCGTACAGGGCCGAGCGTCGGTTCACCGTTTCCAGCCACTTCCCCGGAATCCGGCAGGAGGGGTCCCGCATCGCGCGGGAAGTGAGGGCCCTGACGTCCTTTCCCAGTTCGACGAAGGGCATGACGATGTCGTTCGGCGAGGCGGCGAGAAAGGCCTCGTGCAGGACGGCGGCCGCCCGCCCGGGTTCCCGCATCCGGTGCAGGACGCAGGCCTCCATCGCCAGCATCTCCACCCTGCCGAACAGACAGGCCTCCCGCTCCCGCACCTCGGCCATGTAGGACAGCAGCGGCGGGAAGTCCCCGGAAACGTAGCAGAAACGGGCCATGACCTGGTTGGCGAAGTTCTCGATGAAGCAGGGATGGACGTAGGGGGAAAAGCCCCTGCGCAGCCAGGCCGGAACCAGTTCCGGCAGCCCCAGGGCGCAGTGGTACCAGGCGGCGACGATCCCGCCGGTTCCCCCGTTCCCTTCCTCGATCTCCCCGATCGCGTCCTCGGCCTTCCGGTAGCCGCCGGCGGCGACGGCCAGCCTCGCCGTATAGAACAGCGCCATGGTCTCTATGCCGGCCTGTTCGTGTTTCCGGGCCAGGGCCAGGGCGCTCTCCGTCAGGAGGCCGGCCGCCTTCAGGTCGCCCCGGAAGAACTTCAGCTCGGCCCGGAGCAGTTCGGCCTCGGCCTCCCGGAAACGGTCCCTGACGCAGGGGACGCGGGCGAAGGACTCCGCGTAGCCGTCCACCGAGCCCTTCTCCTCGGAGCCGGCGAGGTTCAGCCAGGCGCCGGAATTGTACACCGGGAAGATCAGGACGTCCTCGGTCCCGTACCGCTCCATGCTGTCGCGGTACTTGCGGAAGTACCGGTCGATGTCGTAGCGGTGGTCGCGGGTGCACATCAGGGCGCGGAGGAAGCTCCAGCCGTAGTACAGCCGGGCCAGGGTCAACAGGAGTACCGGGCCGCCGTCGGGGGGCGCAAGGAGCCTCCGCTCATGCCGGAGGGCAAGTTCGGCGGCCTCCGGCAGGAGTCCCAGGCAGATGTAGGAGCGGAGGTGGATCGCGGCGAGGAATTCCACCGTGTCGAAGGCGGACTGCGGGGCGCGGTCCAGGATGTCGGCGGTGTGCCGGGCTATGTCCGCGGGGATCTGCACCGGAAGTGCGTAGAACAGGGCGACTATCGCCGCGTAGTCGCCGGTTTTCTCGTGGTAGGAAAGGGCGTCCCGCTTGAAACCGTGCCTTTCGCACCACCCGGCGGCGATTGCGTAGGTTTCCCGCTCCGGTCCCTCCGCCAGCATTCCCCGTTTTTCCCGAAGGAACTCCAGGAACAGGGGATGGATCAGGAATGAACCGAGGTAGTCGTCCAGCCGGACGTAGGCGTTCAGTGCCTCCAGTTCCCCGGGCAGGGTAGAGCCCTCGCCGGCAAGCAGCGAGATAAGTTCCGCCGAAAAATGCCCGAGCAGCGACACCCGCAGCAGGAAGGTCCGCAGTTCCTCCGATATCGGTTCCCAGACCTCGGTCTCCATCAGCCGGAAGACGTTGGTCCTGAGCGCGGTCCGCAGGTAGCCGCCGTAGCCGGGAACCCTGCCGTAGGAGCGCGCGACGAAGTTCAGGGCGAAGGGCCAGCCCCCGGAATCGGCGAAGATCCCGTCGGTTTCCTCAAGCTCCGCCCGAATCCCCAGCCTGTCGAAGTAGCCGGAAAGCTCGTCCCCGGTGAAGCGGAGGTCCTCCTCCCCGATCGTGGCCAGTCGGCCGTCGCAGAGCAGGTCGGCGGTGTTCATCGTGGGCGCGGAACGGGAGATCAGGATCACCGAGGTTCCCACCGGAAGGCTCCCCATCGCGCGCTCGGCGAAGCGGATCAGGCGGGAATCCCGGACGAAATGGCAGTTGTCCACCACGATCAGCCGCCGCTTGAGCTGCACGATGCCCCTCACCAGGGAAAGGTAGCGGTTGATCCTGTCCACGCTGTCCGGAAAGCCCAGCCTGTCCAGTGCCTTGGCCAGCGGCGCGTTCCGCCTTCCCACCGCGCGGGAGAAGGCCTTCCAGAAACGGTCGCCGGAGGCGTCGTCCCGCTCCAGCGTCACCCACACCGTCCGTATCCCGCTTTCCCGAACGAAGTCCCGCACCGCCGCGCTCTTCCCGTAGCCGGAGCCGGCGCAGACCACTACCAGCCGGCTTTTCGCCGCCCGGGCCAGAAGCCGGCTCAGCCTCTGCCTGGGAAAGTGGAAATCCCCGATTTCGGCTCCCGCCTCCGCATCACCCGCCTGGGTATCCATACCGCACTCCTGCCCGCGTCTCGGCCCCGCTTCCCTCCCCGAACCGGGACGCCGGACCTATAATGTAACTACCCGGACGGAACTTTTTCAATTAAAGCGGTGGGTTAGGCCCCGTGTCGCCTCGGGTTTCGGCGGGCAAGGAAAAATCCGCCCCTTTCGGATATACTGCCCGGATGGACCGCATCATCCTCGCTTCCGGTTCCGAGCAGCGGCGGGCGTCCTTTGCCCTTCTCGGCCTGGACTTCGCCGTCATCCCCGCCGACATAGACGAGACGCCGCCTCCCGGTCTCGCTCCGGAGGCGCTTGTCCTGCACCTGGCGCGGAGGAAGGCCGAGGCCGTCGTTTCCAAGGCCGTCCCGACGGGGGCCGGCCTGGTCTTCGCCGCCGACACGGTGATCGCCCTGGAAGGGAAGGTTTTCTGCAAGCCGGCGGACCGCCGGGACGCGCGGCGGATGCTCGAAGCCCTTTCCGGCCGCACCCACGAGGCCGTTACCGGAATGGCCCTGCTGAACCTCCGATCCGGCGAAATCCTGCTCGGCGGGGGAACGGCCCGGGTCGAGTTCTCCCCGCTTTCGGACGGGGAGCTGGAATGGTACCTGGATTCCGGGGAATGGGAAGGGGCCGCCGGGGCCTACCGGCTTCAGGGCAGGGGAGCCGCGCTGGTGCGGAGGATCGAGGGAACCCCCGGTGCGGTGACGGGCTTGCCATTGCCGGAGTTTTATGCCATGCTGAGGCAACAAGGTTTCCGGTTCGGGGCTTGAGTCCCGGGAAACCGCGCAGGCCGGCGACGGCATGCGTAAAATTCCGTTGTCGGCCCCGGCCGGCAAACGAGACATAGGGCAGGAGTCGGGCAGGGTTCCCGACAGCGTAGGGGGAGACATTGGCAGTAGTAACGATGAAGAGCCTTTTGGAATCGGGCGTGCATTTCGGCCATCAGGTGAAGCGGTGGGATCCGAGGATGAAAAAATACATCTTCGCCGAAAGGAACGGCATCCACATCATCGACCTTCAAAAAACCATCCTTGCCATCAAGGAAGCGTACGAGGCGGTCCGCCGGACGGTGGCTTCCGGTAAGACGGTGCTGTTCGTCGGCACCAAGAAGCAGGCCCAGCAGACCATGCAGAAAGAGGCCGAACGCTGCGGCATGTACTACGTGAACAACCGCTGGCTCGGCGGCATGCTCACCAACTTCGTCACCATCAAGAAATCGCTGCTCAGGCTGAAGAAGCTCGAGAAGATGGAAGTTGACGGC
>WQZW01000060.1 GCA_009780545.1 Treponema sp. | reverse complement strand
GAATCCAATCTACCGAAGGTAGATTGGACAGGCTCGCCCCCTATCCCGGGAATCTTCCCCCGCAACGGAAAGCGTGGATTCCCGCAACAACCAAGGCGTGGAGTTTTGCAACGCAAAACTCCCCAGTCCAATCGGTCCTCGACCGATTGGACCAGCTAGCAATTTTGGCCATGTTCCGGTACTATGTACCAAAAGCATGGGAACGATACCTTCCGCCGCACGCAGACTCCCCTTTCGGCCGGCCGCCGTTTTTTTCGTGGCCCTGGGAACCTGCTTTCTTTTGACCTTCGGCCTGCTGTACAACCGGGAGCAGGTGCGGACGCTGGCAATGGAACGGCTCGTGTCCGAAACCGGCTACCGAATCGGGAGCATGTTCCCCAGGCTGCTGTTCGGAACGCAGATGATTTCCCACCAGATACACTACGGGGGAGGCGAACTGCCGGACTTCGAATACCTGGCCTCGATCATCGTGGAGGACCAGGCGGTAGTCGCCGTGATGCTGGCCCCGGGCGGCGTCGTGTCGGAAGTGTATCCCCGCGATATCGGGCTCGGCCTCGGACCGGAGATTACCGGCCGGACGGGGATTTCGGCGATGCAGTGGGGCACCTTCGTGCTCGGCGGGCCGTTCCGTACCGGCGACGGATCCGACTTCCTGGTGGGCAGCCTTCCGGTCTTCCTTGACGGGACCGACGGGGAGGAACCGGCCTTCTGGGGGACGGTCTGCATGGTGCTGGACTACGGGCGCGCCCTCAACGACGTGGGGATCGGCGACCTCGCCATCCTGGACTTCGGCTACGAGATATGGCAACGGGACACCGATTCCGGCATCGATCAGCTTATCTTCGCCAACAATTCGCAGGGCTTCGCCGGCAAGAATTACGTGGACAGGACCATCTCCCTGTACAATGTCGAGTGGCACCTGCGGATATTCGGTTCCCGTGTCTGGTACGCCGACGCCCAGGCCTGGATCGCCGTCTTCATCAGCCTGATCCTCAGCCTCATGGTCGCCGCCCTGGTGCGGAACACCTTCCGTCTGGAGAGGCGGAACCGTACCCTGCGGAAAAAATCCATCACCGATCCCCTCACCGGCCTGCACAACAGGCGGTACTTCATGGCGGCGACCGGCATCCAGATGGAACGGGTTACCAGGAACCACAGCGAATCCTTCCTTATGATGATGGACATGGACCACTTCAAGGAAATCAACGACAACTACGGCCACCTGCTCGGCGACGCGGTACTGAAGAACGTGGCCGAACGGATCACGGCGACGCTGCGGCCCTACGACATCTTCGCCCGTTACGGCGGCGAGGAATTCATCCTCTTCGTGGCCGACATGAACCGGACGGCCGCCGTGCACCTCGCCGAACGGATCCGCCGGGACGTGTCCGGCACGCCCATCACCCTGAACGATCGGAGCATCAACGTCACCATCAGCATAGGGATCACCAAGGCCGCCCCCCAGCACGGCCTGGAAGAGGCCATAGCCCTTGCCGACAAGGTGATGTACCAGGCAAAGGAACGGGGACGGAACCAGGCCGTTTTCCAGGATTAGTCCAAGGTTCCCCGCGGCCGCGGGGCGGTTCCCCAAGGAGCGTTTTTGTTCGTCGGACCGATCTATTTTGCCGTAATTCTCCTGTCCTGCATCGCCGGTTCCGTCGTGGGACTTGGGGGCGGGCTTTTCTTTCGGCCGATCCTCGACGCGGCCGGCTTCCATGACGTGATGAACGTGGGATTCTTTTCCAGCTCGGCCATTCTCGCCATGACCGCGGTCTCCACGGCCAAGAGGATACGGGACGGCATGAGGGTCGACCTCCGCCTCGCCCCGATCATCGCGCTGGGGGCGGTCCTCGGCGGGACGCTGGGCAACCTCGTCCTCGGCCGGCTCCTCGCCGTTTTCCCCGAGGCCGCATCCCCCGCCGTCCGGTACATCCAGATTGCGGCGACCCTGGCCGTCCTGACCGTTTCGCTGGCCTTTACCGGAAAATCCGGCACGGTCCCCAGGCCGCGCAACCCCATCCTGATTGCGGGGCTCGGCGTCCTCCTGGGAACGGTGTCCACCTTCCTCGGCATAGGCGGCGGCCCCCTGAACGTCCCCGTCTTCATGATCTTCTTCGGCCTGGCCATCAAGGAGGCGATCGCCTATTCCCTCATGCTCATCCTCGTCTCCCACCTTTCCCGCATCGTCACCCTGGGACTGGCCGTCAGCCTCCAAAGCCTGGACCTCGCCGTCCTCCCCTACGTCCTGACCGCCGCCGCCGTCGGCGGATTTGTCGGCACCAAGCTGAACGGTATATTTTCCGAAGCGACGGTCAGGCGGCTGTTCCGAATTGCCCTGTGCGTGGTAATGTTGTTAAACATCGTCAACGGGCTGTTCCTGTTATAGCGGGATCGTTTTCAGTTCCCCTTCCGCACGTACAGGGGAATCGAGGCGGTTTCCTTGTCGTCGACGTACAGGGTAAAGTTGACCACGCTGGTTTCCTTGAAAAAAAGATTGCCGATGGTAAAAACCAGGTGCGAAACCGCCGTGGCGTTTCCCACGCCCCGAACGTCCAGCGTGCCGGAGATCGGCTCCATGCTGGTATCCCCGTTGAGGTCCCGCGTCTCGATGCGGAAGGCGTGCGAGGAAAATTCCCAGAGGTCGAAACGTATCCGGATGACCACGGAAAGCTGCGGGTGCGTGCAGGGGAAGTTCCTGGAAATGATCGTGTCGAAGGTCCCGACCACGGTCAGCTTGCCCCCGTTCTCCTGGGCAAAATCACAGAAGGTAAAAAGTTCGATTTTCATGTCCTCTCCTTGGGAACCGCCGCCCGTAGCCTTCCGTACAATATAAAGCTTTTTTTCGACTTTGTCCATTCAAGCGAAGTCGAAGAACGAATTCATAATGAGGGGGCCGAGCCCCCGATCCAATCTGCCTTGGGCAGATAGGATTCGGAGTTTTGGGAAGCAAAGCTCCGCGCTGTCGCTCCCTAAACCAAGGCGTGGAAATTTGCCATGCAAATCTCCGAGGCCGTCATCCTTTGGATGATGGACCACTCCCCGAGCGAGGCGCCGCCCCGCATTTATTTCGGACTTTAGTCGCCATTGCAAAATTCCGCCGATTCCCCAAAGCCCGCAAACATGCTATAAAAAACTATGAAATTCCTTCATCTTGCGGACCTGCACATCGGCAAGTCGGTGAATCGTTTTTCCATGCTCGAGGAGCAGCGGCATGTGTTCCGGCAGGTTCTGGCCTACGTTGGGGAGGAACGGCCGGACGCCCTGGTCATCGCCGGGGACATCTACGACCGGGCGGTTCCCGGAGTCGAGGCGGTGCGCCTTTTCGACGATTTCCTTACCGACCTTGCCGGCGAAAATGTTACCGTCATTATCATTTCAGGAAACCACGATTCCCCGGAGCGGACGAGTTTCGCAAGCCGGCTCCTTGCCGACAAAAAACTTTTTCTGTACGGCCGGTTTGACGGAACCGTTCACAAGGTTTCCCTGCCGGACGAATACGGCGAGGTGCATTTTTGGCTCCTGCCCTTCATCAAACCGCTTTCGGTACGGCCCTTTTTCGCAGGCCGCGAACCGGAAAGCTACGGCGAGGCGCTTTCGGCCGTTCTGGAAAATGCCGGCATCGACCACGCCGAACGCAACGTCCTGGTTTCCCATCAATACTACACCAAGGCCGGTGTCCGTGCCGAGCGCTCCGAATCGGAACTGGATCCCGTCGGCGGGCTGGACGCGATCGACTCAGGACCGGTCGAGCGGTTCGACTACGTCGCACTCGGACACCTGCACGGAGCCCAGTCGGCAGGAGCGCCGCATGTGCGCTATGCCGGAAGTCCCCTCAAGTATTCCTTCTCCGAATGCCTCCACGAAAAATCGGCAAGCCTCATTGCCATAAAGGAAAAGGGCGACCTGGAAATACGGACGCTGCCGTTCAAACCGTTACAGGACATGCGGATCATCAAGGGCAAACTGGAAAATCTCCTGAGGGAGGCGGCTTCGGGTCCCGCAGATCCTGGCGATTACGTCAGGGCGATTCTCCTGGACGAGGAGGAGATCGTCGATCCCATGGGAAAACTGCGGGGCGCGTATCCCAACATAATGAGTCTCGATTTCGAAAATTCCCGCACCGGAATCGATGTGGGAACGATTTTTGCAAACGAGGAAACCGCCGAGGAACTTTCCCCGTACCGGCTGTTCCGGCAATTTTTTCTGGAAACCCAAGGGTCGGCGATGAGCGCGGAACAGGAGGAGATCGTGCAGGAGATTTTCCAGATCGGGGAGGAAGAATGAAACCGCTTAAGCTGACGATGTGCGCCTTCGGTTCCTATGCCGACCTTCAGGAAATAGATTTCCGGCTTTTGGGTTCAGGCGGACTGTACCTGATCACCGGGGAAACCGGCTCCGGCAAGACCACGATTTTCGACGCCATTTCCTTCGCCCTTTTCGGCAGGGCCAGCGGTTCCGGCCGGAGCGAGTACGCCATGCTCCGCTCGGACTTTGCCGGGGAAAACGACAAAACCTTCGTCGAACTGGAATTTTCCGCGGGGGGAAATCCCGAAATCGCGAAGGAGAAAACTCCGCCGGGACTTTGGCCTGAAAACACCGAAAACGGAATTTACAATGTCAGGAGAACCATCAAAAAAACCGGTCAGGACGTGGCCCTTACCCTGCCGGACGGAAGTTCGCTCGGCGGGGACAGGGCGGTAAAACAGAAAATATACGACATCGTCGGGCTGGACCGGGATCAGTTCGCCCAGATCGTCATGATCGCCCAGAACGACTTTCTCCGTTTCCTGCAGAGCGGGACCGAGGAACGGGTGAAGATACTCCGCCGGATTTTCGGGACGGAACGACTCCGGCTGTTCCAGGACCGGCTGAAGGAACGGGAAAAACGGGAAAAGGAAAAACGGGAACTGCTCGTCCATGACTTCGAGCGTTATAACGTCGACGTCCACAAACGGGAGGAACAATTCGCCGCCTGGGAACTTGAGATCAAGGCCGACCGGGAAAAGCTTGAGGAGATCGGACTGGCCGCCGCCCGGTGCGACGACCGCCGCAAGGAACTTTCGGCGGAACTCGCCGTCGCCCGCCGGCTTTCCGGAAAATTCGCCGAACTGGAACGCGGCGAATCGGAGTTCCGTTTCCATAAGGAAAAAGCCGGCGATATGGAAAGACTCGGGCTGAAAATGGCGCGGGGCGAAACGGCGTTGCGGAAGGTGCGTCCCTTCGACGAACAGGCCGAAAGGACGAGGCTTGGCCGGGAAACCGCCGAGGCCGCATTGACGGAAGCGAAGCTGCGGCAGGAAGGGGCCGGCCGCAGTCTGGCCGATGCGGAAAACCTCCTCGCCGGGCTTCCTCCGCTCCTCCCCGCGCGGGAAAACCTGACGAAGCTTTCCGGGGAATGGGAACTGGCCGGCCAAAGACAGAAAAAGCTTTCCCTTTTACAAAAAGATTTCGACCGGATAACCGAACGGGAGCGGGCCTATTCGGAAACGGAACGGGCACGTATCGCCACGGGGGAATTTCTGCAAGGACTCCCCTCCCCCGAATCCGAACGGGCCGCCCTGGACATGCTGTCAAAGAAATTGACAAACAACCAAAATACCCTGTCGGAATTATCGACATTACAGGCCGACCTTGACGAAATCGGCCGGAATAAAAAATCGTTGGAAACAATGCGGACCGAATTCGCCGAACTGGAAACCCGGTTTGCCGAAATCGCCGAACGGCATGACGGGCTCGAATCCGAATTCCTGCGGGGGCAGGCCGGAATCCTCGCCGGCGAACTTGCCGAAGGAAAGCCCTGCCCTGTCTGCGGATCGACCGCGCATCCGAGGCCGGCGGAACGATCCGGCGGGCAGGTAACGGAGGCCGAACTGCAGAAGGCCCGGCAGGAAAAGGAAAGCGTTCGGAAACGGCGGGAGGAGAAATCGCTGGAATGCCACCGGCTGGCCGACCGGGAACGGATGCTGACGGACGCTTTCCTTGCGGCCTTTTCCCGCCTGCCCGATCGCCCCGAGGAAACGCCGGACATCGCCGCCGCCGAATCGTCGTTACCGAAAATGACAAAAAACCTGCGGGAACGGACCGGGGAACTTGAGGAGAAAAAAACCGCCGACGAAAAATTGTTGGCAGAATTAATAACGACCATGGCCGCCGAAACCGAAAAGCTCGCCGGCCTGAACGAAAAAAAGGCATCCCTCGAGGGCGAGCTTGCCGGCCTGAAGAACCGTTTCGCCGAGGATTTCGCCGAGTTCGTCCCGGAAGCCACCCGGGAGAATTCGGCCGCGGAACTCGCCCCGCTCCTGAAGGCCGGCACCGAGGCGGAACGGGAACTTGCCGCGCGAAAGGGAAAGGCCGAACGGGAACTGGAGGAGCTGGCCGGGAACCGGGAGAAGGCCGAAAGGCGGAAGGCCGAGGCCGAACTTGCCTGCCGGGAATCGCTGACCCTGGTCGCCGAACGCGGACGGAAGGCCGGGGAGGAGACCGCCGCGGCCGAGACGGCACGGGTCCGCTTCCTGAAAGCCCTGTCGGACGAGGGTTTTTCCTGCGGGGCCGAATACCGCTCAAGCCTCCTGACCGAGGAGGAACTGGGGAAAGCGGCGAGGATCATCGGCGAATACGAAAAATCCGGGGAACGGCTTGCAGGCGACATCGCAAGGCTGAGGGCCGAACTCGAGGGAAAATCCCGGGCGGACATCGGCGAACTGGAAAGGCGGGCGGAAAAGGCCGAGGAGGAGGCCGCCGCGCTGAACGGCGAGGGCCGGGAAACGGCGGGCCGGCTGGAACGCCGCCTGTCGGTCCTGGCCGAACTCCGAAAGGCGGCCGCCGAGTTCGAGAAGACCGAACGTTCCTACGGCGAGATCAGGCAGCTTCACCAGGCGGCGAACGGCAGGCTGGACTTCGAAACCTACGCCCAGACCGCCTACTTCCACCGGGTACTGGAAGCGGCCAACCGCAGGCTCAAGGTGATGAGCCAGGGCCGCTACGCCCTGCTCCGCAGGACCGAGGCCGGGGACGGCCGCCAGAGAACGGGCCTTGAGACCCAGGTACTGGATGCCTACACCGGCAAGGTCCGTTCCTCCGGCAGCCTTTCCGGCGGGGAATCCTTCCTGGCATCGCTGTCCCTGGCCCTGGGACTCTCCGACACGGTGCAGCAGAGCGCCGGAGGGGTGCGCCTGGAGGCGATGTTCGTCGACGAGGGTTTCGGCACCCTGGACACCGAAACCCTCGACCTGGCGATGCGGGCCCTGGACGAGGTTTCCGGCGGCCGGCGCCTGGTGGGAATCATCTCCCATGTCGGCGAGCTTCGGGAACGGGTGGACCGGCAGATACGGGTGGAGAAAAGCCCGACGGGGAGCAGGGTGAAGGTGATCGCATAGCCCGGAAATGCCCGCAAAGCGAATCCCCGGACATCGGTTTACGGGAATGCCAGCGGGGCGGAGTTTTGCGGGGCAAATCTCCGGACAGGGATTTCGGGCGGTAAAGGCGGGGCGTTGCGGGGCAGTCGCGCGCTACTCAGGCTAAAGCCTTCGCACTATTTTTCGTCTTGGGCGCCTTCATTGGCGCTCTCGGCGCGGCACCTTTGTTCATCCGCGTGCGCTGCGCGCCTTTGTCGGCCGCCCCGCTCGGAGGGTAACGGAAGCCCCACAGTAGTGGGGCCGGAGCCAGGGCAACAGCATTTAACTTTTGGCCCCGCCGAGTAACCGCGCTTTTGTGCGGTTTAGGTTGGGGAAGAGATTCAACCACGGAGTTACACGGAGAACACGG
>WQZW01000059.1 GCA_009780545.1 Treponema sp. | reverse complement strand
TGCCGGGGCCCTCTGCGCGGCGGTCTCCGGGTACGTCGGGAGCCTGCTCTCGCCGGGCGGGGCCTGGCTGGGGCCGTTCTCCTTCGTCATCGGCACGATCACGGCCTTTACCGCGGGCTGCGTGGCCTGGGGCGGGAGGCTGCCCCTGCGGGTCAGCCTTCGGGGCAACTTCGTGGTCAACGGGGCCATCATCGTCTACCTGGTCGGCACGGTTCTCTGGTTCGGCCACGGGACCGGCCGGGGCCTGCCGCTGCTTCCCCTGGTCTACTACGGTCTGGGCTTTGCCGCCGTCCTTGCCGGCAGCGTCTTTGCCGGGCGGATGCTCGCCGGGGAAAAACGGGCCCTCAAGGTGCCGGCCCTGATGCTCTGCGCCTTTGCCGGCCTGGTCGGCGGGGCATCGGTCGCCAACTTCTTCACCCTGGTCCTGTACGACCTGCCGACTCCGGTCTGGAAGGTGCTCACCTTCCAGGCCCCGCTGGAACGGCTGTTCTTCTCCCTGGGGACGGCCCTGGTCGGCGCGCCGCTGCTGGCAAGCCTTCCCAAGCTGGGCATCTTCCTCGGGCCCCGCTTCGAGGAGGACCCTCCCGAGGGCACCTTCCCCGAGGACGACGAATCCGACGACGAAAACGAGAAACCCAAAACCGACGATACGGAGGCGACCGATGAGGATTGATTTCCACGTCCACCTTACCCCGCCCGAGATACGGGACAACCCGGAGCGGTACGCCGAACGGGAACCGCATTTCGCCGCCCTCTGCCGAAGCCCGGCGAACAAATTCGCAGGGGGCGAGGAAGTCGTGGCGATGCTGGACCGCTCCGGCTTCGACAGGGCCGTGGTCTTCGGCTTCGCCTTCCGGGATCCCGGCCTCTGCCGCCTGGCCAACGACTACGTCGTCGAGCAAATGTCCGCCTTCCCCGACCGCCTCATCGGTTTCGCCGCCGTATCGCCCGCCGAGCCGGGCCTCGAGGCCGAAATCGACCGCTGCCGGGCCTCGGGCCTCCGCGGAATCGGCGAGCTGTACCCCACCGGCCAGGGTTTCGATCTGGACAGCCGGCCCGCCGCCGACCTCGCCGGCCTCTGCGTCGAGCGGAACCTCCCGCTGATGATCCACGTCAACGAACCGGTGGGCCACGACTATCCCGGCAAGACCGACACGGGCCTGGCCGAGGTCCAGCGCTTCGTCATGGCAAACCCGGAGGCAAAAATCGTCCTCGCCCATCTCGGCGGCGGCCTTCCCTTTTACGAGTCCATGCCCGAGCTCCGCCGCGCCTTCCGCAACGTCCGGTACGACACCGCCGCCGTCCCCTTCCTGTACGACCCCTCCGTCTACCGCGCCCTCCCGGCCCTGGGCCTGGCCGACAAAATCCTCTTCGGCAGCGACTTCCCCCTCCTCCCCCCGTCCCGCTACATGCCGGCCCTGAACTCCGTCCTCGGCCTGGACCTGGACCGCATCCTCGGGGAAAACGCCCGATCCCTGCTGGGGATCGGGTAGGAGAAAGAGAATGGAAGAATCATGAAAAACTACGGCGGAAGTAGGAAAGGGCCAGCATGATTTCAATGATCACTCCGGTCCGCCCCGATCCGCCAAAGGTGGATCGGACTCAGGTTTTCCCGCAACCAAAAACCCGGGACCTTCTCCCCGCAAATCCCCGAATCCGATCTACCGTAGGCAGCGGCAATTCTCAGTTTAACCTTCGGATAACCCACGGATTGAAACTCCGTGTACTCCGTGTAACTCCGTGGTTGCTTCTTCTTCCGGATTGAAGAATTTCAACCACGGAGGGCGGGCCAATCCACCTGCAGCGGATTGGCCTTGGAGTTACGCGGAGGGAAGGGAAGAACGCGTCCTTCGATCCGGCTTTAAGCGGATAATGGCGATTCTCGGCAAACCTTTCGGCCATGGTACCGACGTGCCGCAGGCGGATCGGATATAGCCGGTTCCGCCTTTCCGGGTTACC
Source organism: Treponema sp. (assembly GCA_009780545.1). The sequence continues at coordinate 5,927 of WQZW01000059.1, read as the reverse complement.
ATAGAATATGAGCATTTTCGATGCGGAGCGGACGAGGGACCGGGCGGTTGCCTGGATACGGGATTACTTCCGGGAGGCCGGTGCCGGCTGCCCTGCGGTGGTCGGCATCAGCGGCGGCAAGGACAGCTCGGTGACGGCCGCCCTCTGCGCGGCGGCCCTCGGTGCGGAACGGGTCGTCGGAGTGCTGGCCCCGCAGGGCCGACAGTGGGACCTGGACGTTTCCCGCGCCCTGGTTGCCTTCCTGGGAATCCGCCACTGCCTGGTTAACATCGGCAATACCGCCGACGCCCTGTTCGCCTCCCTTGCCGAAGCCGGAGTGGAGCCTTCCCGGCAGGCGAAAGTGAACAGCCCGGCAAGGATCCGGATGGCCGTCCTGTACGCCGTTTCCGCCGGCACCGGCGGACGGGTTGCCAACACCTGCAACCTCAGCGAGGACCGGGTCGGCTATTCGACCAAGTTCGGCGACTCCGCCGGCGACTTCGGCCCCCTGGCCCTGCTGACGGCCACCGAGGTCCGCGCCTTGGGCCGCGCCCTGGGCCTTCCGGCGACGTTCGTGGACAAAACTCCCGAGGACGGCCTCTCCGGCCTCTCCGACGAGGAGAACCTCGGCTTTACCTACGCCGTCCTGGACCGCTACATCCGGGACGGCGTCTGCGAGGATGCGGTTGTAAAGGAAAAGATCGACCGGCTGCAGGCGGCCAACCTCCACAAGCTGCGTCCCATGCCGGTTTTCGATCCGGCCGGTCGGTGAAGGCGGGGCGGAAACGGCAGGCAGGAAAACGAGTGGGGGTGGCGGAGGCCACCGCAGGAGCGCAGCGACGAGGAGGCCGGAGACAGGGGGAGCGGCGTAAGCAATGGCAAACGCCGGAGCGGGGAAAGCCTGCACTTCCCGCACATGCGTTCCCCCTCTTGATTCCTCCGGAATTGAACCGCCTCCCGCTTCCGGTGTATACTGTCCTTATGGCAGAACAAGAAAACGGATACGACGGAAAGGCGACTATGGAGAAGGTTACCTCGCTGGCCAAGCGGCGGGGTTTCGTGTTTCAGTCCTCGGAGATCTACGGGGGGCAGAACGGGGCCTGGGATTACGGGCCGCTGGGCACGGAGCTGAAGAACCGCATCGCCGCCGCCTGGTGGAAGGAGATGACCCGCCTCAACGAGGACATCGTGGGCCTGGACTCGGCCATCCTCATGCATCCCCGCACCTGGGAGGCATCCGGGCATGTCGAGAACTTCACCGATCCCCTGGTGGACTGCAGGAAGTGCAAGTCCCGTTTCCGGGAGGACCAGCTTCCGGCGGAAAACCTCGCCTCCCGTACCTGCCCTGACTGCGGCGGCGACCTTACCGACACCCGCAAGTTCAACCTGATGTTCAAAAGCCATATCGGGGCGGCCGAGGACAGCGCCGGAATCATCTACCTCCGGCCGGAAACCGCCCAGGGCATCTACGTCAACTACAAGAACATCATCCAGTCCAACCGGATGAAGGTGCCCTTCGGCATCGCCCAGATCGGCAAGGCGTTCCGGAACGAGATCGTCACCAAGAACTTCATCTTCCGCACCTGCGAGTTCGAGCAGATGGAGATGCAGTTCTTCGTCAAGCCGGGCACCGACGAAACGTGGTTCGACACCTGGCGGGAGCGCCGCTGGGCCTATTACCAAAAGCTCGGGGTCCGCATGGAACGCCTCCGCTGGCACCGGCACGGCCCGGACGAGCTGGCCCACTACGCCAAGGACGCCTACGACATCGAGTACCTTTTCCCCATGGGCTGGCGCGAGCTTGAGGGCGTGCACAACCGGAGCGATTACGACCTCGGCCGGCATTCCCGGTTCTCCGGCAAGGACATGCAGTACATCGACCAGGATGCCGGGAACGAGCGCTATCTTCCCTACATCATCGAGACCTCCGCCGGCCTTACCCGGACGCTGCTGATGGTCCTCTGCGACGCCTACGACGAGGAAAAGGTCGCCGACAAGGGCAACGACGACGACTGGCGCACCGTCCTGCGCTTCCATCCCAAGCTGGCCCCGATCACGGTCGCCGTCCTTCCCCTGATGAAGAAGGACGGGCTTGCCGAGCTCGCAGGCGAGATCCGGGACGGGCTGAAGGACGAGTTCGCCGTGGACTACGACCAGTCGGGCGCCATCGGCCGGCGTTACCGGCGGCAGGACGAGGCCGGCACCCCCTTCTGCGTTACCGTGGACTACCAGAGCAAGGAGGACGGAACGGTTACCCTGCGCTTCCGGGATTCCATGGAGCAGGTGCGGCTGCCCCGGCCGGCCCTTGCCGAACGGCTTGCCGCCGAGATAAGGCAGTACGGGCGCTAAGCCTTGCGTTCCGTCCGGGCCAGGGCGATCCTGGTGATGACCGGCATCGTGCTGTTCATCACCGCCTCCACGCTGGGAGTGGGCCTGTTGGCCGGCCAGTACCGCTTCATGGAAGTGGTGCGGACCACGCTGCTGTCGATCGGCCGGATCGCCGGCGGCATGCTGGCCTCCGAGATCGGGCGTCTGAAGGAAGACGTCGCCGGGGTCGCCCTGCAGGTACGGCTTGCCGAGGGTGGGGCCGCCGGCCCCGTCGAGGACCTGCTTGCCGCCCAGCTCCGGGCCAATCCCTCCCTTCTGGCCCTCACCGTGGCGGAAATCGGCGGCGGAACCCTGCATGTCGGGGACCCCGATTCCCTGCCTTCGGGAAACTTTCCCGATCCGGGCCTTCTCCGTGCCGCCGCCGGCCTTACCTACGTCTCCCCGACCTCGCGCACGCCCGACGGCAACCTGGTGATGCGGATATTCGCCCCGGTGGATTCCGGCCGCGTCCTGGTTGCGACCTTCGACGGACTGTACTTTTCCCGGCTGTTGACTCCCTACGGCATCTGGGAGGACGGCGGAATCTTCATCCTGGACGCCGAGGGCACCTACGTCGCCGGCAGCCGGCATCGGGAGCTGGTCCTCGGGAGGGCAAACCACCGGGAAAGCCTTCCGGAGGGAACCGATTTCTTCCTTGGCAGGGAGGAAGGGACGGTGCGGCAGTTCGTCCTCGCCGGCCGCCGGGTGCTGGCCGCCTATTCCCCGGTTCCGGGCGACGAGGGCTGGACCGTGGCGATCAGCTCCCCGCTTTCGGAGAGTCCCCTGACCCGGGTGCGGGAGGTCCTGCTGATCAGCGCCGGGATGCTGGCCCTGCTCGGGGGAGCCGTGGCGTTGGGGGCCAGCAAGCTGATGGCCGCCTCCTACCGGAAGATGGCCGAACTCAAGCTCGCCGCCGAATCGGCCTCGGTCTCCAAGACGAAGTTCCTGGCCAACATGAGCCACGAGATGCGCACCCCGCTGAACGCCATCGTCGGCCTCTCCGAACTGGAGCTTGCCGGGGCCAGGCTTCCGGGCGACTCCTTTTCCAACGTGGAGAAGATCCACGGCGCCGGCATGACACTGATGGGCATCGTCAACGACCTCCTTGACGTGGGCAAGATCGAATCCGGCGAGCTGCGCCTCACCCCGGTGGTTTACGACCTCCCCGGCCTGATCCACGACACCACCCAGCTGAACATGGTCCGGCTCGGCGGCAAACCGGTGGAATTCACGCTGGAAATCGACGAAAACCTCCCGGAAAGCCTGAAAGGGGACGAACTGAAGGTCAAGCAGATCTTCAACAACCTCCTCTCCAACGCATTCAAGTACACCGATTCCGGTTCCGTTCGCTGGAGCCTGTCCTTCGAACGCCCCGACGATCCGACCGACGACAGGGTAACGCTGGTAAGTACCGTCGGCGACACCGGCTGCGGGATACGGCCGGAGGACTTCGACCGGCTGTACCACGACTACTCGCAGGTGAACATCGAGGCCAACTACCATGTCGAGGGAACGGGCCTCGGGCTTTCGATCACCAAGAAGCTGGTCGAGCTGATGGGCGGCCGGATCGACCTGGAGAGCGAGTACGGCCGGGGTTCGGCCTTCACCGTCCGCTTCCTCCAGGAGGCGGTGCCGGACGCGGGGCCCGTCGGGAACGAAACGGTCCGCAACCTGAGGGAATTCCGCTATGCCGAGTGCCGCCATTCCCGAAACCGCGCCCTGGTGCGCTCCGACATGTCCTACGCCGCGGTCCTGGTGGTGGACGACGTGCCCGTCAACCTGGACATAGTCCGCGGGCTGCTCAAGCCCTACCGGATACGGGTGGAGACCGCCGACTCCGCGCTCGAGGCGATAGAGCTGGTCCGGGCCGGGGAACCCCGCTTCGACGCGATCTTCATGGACCATATGATGCCGGTTATGAACGGGGTCCAGGCCGTGCGGATCATCCGGGGCGAGATCGGCGGCGAGTACGCGGCGAACGTCCCGATCATCGCCCTCAGCGCCAACGCCCTTGCCGGCAACGAAACCCTGTACACCGAAAACGGCTTCCAGGAATCCCTTTCCAAACCCTTGAGCCTGCAGAGCCTGGACCGGGTACTGCGCCGCTGGGTGAGGAATCCGGCCAAGGAAAAACCCGGAACGCCCGATCCGGATCGGCATGAAGGGGACCAAGCCCGTCCGATCTCCGCAGGAGATCGGACTCGGAGCTTTGCCCCGCAAAATCATGCGGGGGGCCAAGCCCCCCTGAGCCGGAGCCTTGCCGCGCAAGTCTCCGGCTACCCCCCGAGCGGGGTTCCACCCCGCAACGCCCCGCAGCAACCGCCGGAGTTTTGCCCCGCAAAACTCCAAGCCCATCCTCCTTCGGAGGACGGGCCGCCATCCCCCGCAACGCCCCCGCAGCAACCGCCGGAGTTTTGCCCCGCAAAACTCCAAGCCCATCCTCCTTCGGAGGATGGACCGCCTTCACCCCAAACCGTTCCCCCCGAGCCCGAACCTGCCGAACCGTCCCCGGAAGGGCAGGGGATTCCCTTCGCCGACCTGGTCCCCGGCCTGGACCTGGAAGCCGGCCTCGCCGTCATCGACAACGACTTCGCCGTCTACCTGGAGATCCTCGCTTCCTTCGCCCGTCATGCCCCGACCAAGCTGGACATCGTAAAAACCGCCGCCCGCGGGACGGCGGCCGACGGCCCGGATTCCGGGCTCGGCGACTACCGCATCGCCGTCCATGCCCTCAAGGGTTCCGGCCGGAGCATCGGTGCCCTGGAGTTGGGCCGGCTCGCATCCGACCTGGAGGATGCCGCCGTGCAGGGTCGGACCGACTTCATCCGGGAGCGCAACGCCTCCTTCGTCCTGGCCGCCGAGAAACTCCTTGCCGACATAGCCCTGTTCCTGGCCGCCCATGCCGGCCCCGTCGAGCGGAAGCCCGAACGGGAAAGCCCCGACCCGGAAGTCCTTTCCCGCATCCTCCGCGCCTGCCGGGATTACGACATGGCCGCCCTGCGCCCGGCCGCCGAAGAACTTGCCTCCTTCAGCTACCCCGCCATGCCGGACCTCCCGCAATGGATAATCGACCGGGCCGACGTTTCCGACTTCGAGGGAATACGGAAGCGGCTCGGGGGATGATAGCCACCGCGGAAATCGATCTTGAACGAAGAATTAAGGCCGGAGTTGCACGGAGTTTCGATCCGCGGTTCACCCGAAAGTTAAGCGGAGAGTTGCTGTTTCCCGCTTAAAACCAAGATGAAAGACGCTTTCCTCTTTCCTCCGTGGTTAAAATTCTTCGATTCCGGAAGAAGAATTAACCACGGAGTTGCACGGAGGACACGGAGTTTCAATCCGTAGGACACCCGAAAGTTAAACCGAGAGTTGCTATTTCCCGCTTAAACCCAAGTTGAAGGACGCTTCTCCTCTTCCCTCCGTGTAACTCCGTGACCTCCGTGGGAACTAGAAAACGCACCGCAAAGCGGTGTGGACGAGAGAAGGCGCAGCGTTCCAGCGCAAGAAAAACGTGCAAACGGACGGGAATGCGACACGGCTTTAGCCGTGGCAGTGCGCTGCGGTACACGGATGAAGAATCAAGG
>WQZW01000058.1 GCA_009780545.1 Treponema sp. | reverse complement strand
CGCTTCCCACCCGTTCCGGCACGGGCTGGGTTCCGCCCGAGGCGCCGGTGCCGAGCCTGCCGTTCTCCCCGTTTCCCCAGGCCCACAGGCCGCCGTCCTGCCGGATGGCCAGGGAAAAACCGTCGCCCGCGGATGCCTCTTTCCAGGTGCCTTGTATCGCCCGGGGAGCGGAAACGTCACCGGTCGAACCGTTACCCAACTGACCGCTCCCGTTGCCGCCCCATGTCCACAGGCTGCCGTCGTTCTTGACGGCCAGGACATGGTCGGACCCGGCCGATACCGAATACCAGTCGCCGTCGCTTCCCACCCGTTCCGGCACGGGCTGGGTTCCGACGGCGGAACCGGTGCCGAGCCTGCCGTTGGCCCGGTTTCCCCAGGCCCACAGGCTGCCGTCCTGCCGGATGGCCAGGGAAAAACCGCCGCCCGCGGACACCCGTTTCCAGTCGGTATCCGTCCCTACTCGTTCGGGTTTGGCATTATTCGTACCGGTCGAACCGTTACCCAACTGGCCGTTCTCGTTGCCGCCCCAGCTCCACAGGCTACCGTCGCTCCTGACGGCCAGGCTGTGGTTCGCCCCGGCGGAAACGGCCGCTACCCCGGCAAGGGAAGTGGAACCGGTGGTGGCATCTACAAATACTGTTATTTCGGGATCAATCCCCGGTTTTTCAATACTCATATTAAAGTAAGGCGAATCGGGCTTATTGACAACAACATCCAGGTCCCATTTCCTTGGTTCCGCCCATTTTAGTCCCACTACATCAACCAAAGAAGGAATAAACTTTATATCACTCTTTTCCAATGTGCCTACAATTCCGTCAAACTCAATGCTAATCTTGCCGGTCCCACTGCCTTCCGGAGAAAAGCCCGCATACCTCCAGCCCAAGTCGTCGCCCCACTGTGCCGTGAGCGTCATATTGGTCAGGGGTTTGAGCTTGATGCCTTCCCTGTACAGGGCGCCGTTCTCGTCCTTCCAGCCGGTAAAGTAGAGAAAACCGCCTTCCGGGGGAATCAGTCCGTAGTCGCCCGGGACGGTGATGAAGGATCCTATTACCACGATCTGGTTGGGGGGGAGCATTCCCTTGGCGCCGCCCCCGTCGAAGGAAACCTCGACCAGGCCCACGCCGCCCATCCTGTCGCAGGAGGCCGGGCTTACGAGGCACATAAGTATCCCAAGGAAGATCGGGGAGAGTATGCTACGTCGCAAGGGAGATTCCCGCCGCATACACCAATTCTAAAACTACCGGAAGCGGTAAGTCAAGCCTACCGAGAGCTTGCCGTTGATCGAGGAAAAATTGGTCCTGAGGGTGTAGGACACGTCCAGCAGGTTGCCTATGACGAAGCCGGTACCGAGGTCCACCAGCGGCGCCCCGACGTTATGCTCGAATCCGCCGACGACGTACCGCGCTATCATGTAGCCGCCGCCGCCGCCCAGGTACCACGAAGCCGCGCCGAAGGGGACGAACAGGGCGTAATGAACGAAGGGGTACAGCGAAAAGTAGTCTATGCCGGGAACCAGGTCGCTGATGAAGCCGGCATCGACGCCGACCTTGAGAAAGGAAAAGGGAAGCGGGGCGAAGGTGGCCATGAAGGTTCCGATAGCCCAGGGATCGTTGAAGGAAGTTCCCACGGCCGCGCCGATGCTCCAGAAGCGGGCCGGGTCCTCGATGAGCCTGGACTTCCAGCGTCGCTGGACGAGCTGGGCAAGGCGGGCATCCGAATCGGGCGGGTTGACCAGGGCGATGGCGACGTCGGGCATTATGTCCAGGCCCTCCGCCAGGGAGCGGTAGCCTTGGGCGACCACGGCAAGCTGCTCGTCGCCGAAGGCCCTGAAAAGCCCCGCCTGAAAGACGTTCGCGCCGTCGGTTTCCCGGTTGTTGACGGAAAGGACGAACTCGGCGTCGGCGGCCCGGCCCATGGTTTCCATCGGGCCGACCAGCCTGTACGGAGCCGTAACCGGCTCGGAGGATTCGAAGATAATCCGCAGCTTAAGGAAGAGCCGTTCCATGGTTACCGTTACCTCGCCCGGAAAGTACGATTCCCAGAGCAGGAGGGCGTTCCGCAGCACGGTTCCCCGGGGAAGGACGGCGTACAGGCCCATGTTGGCGATCTCTATGGACAGTATCTGGGTCAGCGTCTCCACGTCGTAGTTCACGCCGGAAACGGTGGTCTCGAACCTGCTTAAGGGTTCGTCGTCGAAGCCGGGCGGGGCGACGGCAAGGGCGGGAAGCGGACCGAGGCCCTGTCTTTTCCGCACGGTGTCCGTCATCTGCCGTGCCATGACGGGGAGCAGCCCGCCGATCTCCCGGTTGCCGTAGAAAAGCCGGTAGAAGCCGGCGACCAGCTCGTAGTTCCCGGAATCTATGACCGAGACGGTTACCAGGAACCTGTTCCCCACCCTCCGCACATGGCCTGAAATCAGGTAGTCGGCCCCGAGTTCCCGACCCAGGCCGGAGACGAAGTCCGAATCGGTAAGGGCGGTGATCCGGGACATCCGGCCGAGGAATATCTCCAGGGCCGCGGGGGACACGGCCACCCGGGTAAAGGTCCTGCGGATATCCGGCTGCAGGGCCAGGCTGTCGGCGATACGCCCGCCCTCGATACCGGCGCCGGTAAAGGGGAGGATGGCCAGCGTCGGCTTTCCCCCGCCCTGACCCAGGGCCGAGGTTATGCAAAAAACGGCCAGCAACGCCGCAAGGACCTTAGCCTTCATACCATCCCTTTTTGCTCGTAGGCAGTGATCGGTGATTAGCGACGGGCCACCGATCACCGGCCACCAACTACTTGCTTTCCATGACTTCCACGCCGTCCCAGTCCGCGGGCGGGGGATTGGCGGCATGCTGCGCGCAACGCCGGTACATCTGCTCGGAGACGGAGTCCTTGACGTTTCCGTTGGAAAGAAGCCGGTAGACTTCCCGAAACTTTTCCGCCGCCTCCTTGAAGGAACGCCGGTAGTACAAATCCATGGCCAGGTCGTGCAGCTGCCAGCCGGCCCGTTCCGCCTCGCCGATCCGCCTTCCGACGGTGTATATCTTCACCCCTCGGGCCTTGCCCTTGACGGCCACGGTGTCTATCAGCCTGAAGTCCAGATTTTCCCCCTCGGGGATTCCCGTCCGCAGTATCTGGGCATGGACGGACTCGGAAAGGAGAATCCCGAAACCGTAGTTCTTGGTCAGGCCCTCCATCCGGGAGGCCAGGTTCACCGAATCGCCGATGACGGTGTAGTCCATCTTCCGCTCACTGCCTATGTTGCCCACGGTAACCTCGCCGTAGTTCAGCCCGATCCCGATCCGGAACTCGGGCTTTCCCAGGGACCGCTGGTTTTCGTTGAACAGGCCAACCTGGTCGATCATATCCAGGCCGGCAAGCACCGACTGCAGGGCGTCGTCGCCGCCGAGGTTCGGCGCGCCCCAGAAGGCCATGATCGCGTCCCCGATGTACTTGTCGACCACCCCTCCCCTGCCGTAGATGATGTCCACCTGACCGGAGAAGTAGCGGTTCAGCGAGTTGACCAGGTCGTCCGGGGCCATGCCCTCGGAGATGGTGGTGAAGCTCCGTATGTCGGAGAACAGGATGGAAAGGTTGCGGTTGTCGCCGACGAGCATCTTTTCGGGCGATGCGAAAAAGCGCTCGATGACAGTGGCCGGCACGTACTTCTGGAATATCTGCCTGATGCGCTGTTCCTTCTTCTTGGCCAGCACCGCCTCGAATGCGTACCGCTTGATCTGCGAGTAGGCGCTTTCCAGCTCGCCGAGCATGCGGTTGAAGGTCCAGGCAAGCCGGCCGGTCTCGTCCCGGTACTCGACCTTGACCCTGGCCGAAAGGTCCGCCGAACCGATGATTCCGTCCATGGCCGCCACGATCCGCCTGAGGGGGCCGGTAAGCTTGCCGGTCATGATCGCCAGGAACAGGGAGATGAGCAGGACGGCGGCCAACAGGGTGATCAGGGACTGGGAGGCGATATTGTCGGAATCCCGGTAGAAGGCCGCATGGGTCTCGCTGATCAGGATGTACCAGTCGAAGGGGAGAAAGTAGAAGACCTGGAAGACGCGGTTTTCCCCGCCGACCGACGCGGTCAGCAGGCCCTGCGGTTCGGACCTGAGCATGCCCATCAACAGGTCGGACTCGCCGTCCAGGAATTCCAGCGGGCCGCTCGTCATGACCAGGCGGCCGTCGGAGTCCATGGCGAAGATACGCTCGGTACCGCTGAGGACTATACCTTCCGCATAGCCCCGGACCGCCGTCTGGGCGGCCTCGATCATATCCGGCCTCGCGGCGAAGCCGTTCTCGATCAGCAACGACCACTGCCCGTCCGCGAATTTGTTCATCTCCCGGAGCTTGAAGCCCAGCAGCTCCCGGGCAAGCCGGGTTACGCCGTTGACCGCATTGAAGTAGGACGCGGCCTGGGCCAGGGCAAGAATCACCACCACCAGCGGAAGTACCACCAGCAACATCTTCATCCGGATATTCATATCTTCTAATTATAGACGGTAGGGAAACTCCTTTCAAGCCCGCCCGATTCCCCATGGGAACGGGACACCGGAGATTTACGGACCGAGGCAGAAAACCTTTAGCACGGACGCTCCGCCTTTGCCCCGTAAAACCAGGACTCGGAGCTTTGCTGCCACACGGCCCGACATCTGTCCGGTAAACCAAGGCGGTCCAATCTCCGCAGGAGATTAGACCGCCTTCACCCGCATATACCGTTTCTTCCCGGCCCTCAGCACCAGCGTTCCCGTCGGGTCCAGCGCATCCGGGCCTATGCCCGCCGCGATGTCGGTAACGGCGGCCTCGCCCGCGGGCCCGAAAACGAAGGCCCCGCCCTGCTGGACCAGGCGCCGGGCCTCGCTCTTGCTCGGGGCCAGGCCGGAATCGTGGAAGAGGTCCACGACGTTGTAGCCGGCATCGAAGGCGGCGCGGGAAAGCTCCACCCCGGGCATCGCGTCGGAATCGCCTGCTCCCCCGAAAGCCGCCTTGGCTCCGGCAAGGGCGCGGTCGGCCGCTTCCCCGCCGTGGATCAGGGCGGTGATCTCCCGGGCGAGGCGTTCCTTGCCCTCGTTGGGATTCCTCCCCTCGGCGGCCAGCGCCCGGCACTCGTCGGCCGGAAGGAAGGTGAACATCAGCAGGAAGCGGAGCAGGTCGGCATCCTGCACGTTCCGCCAGTATTGGAAGAAGTCGTAGGGTGTGGTGATTTCCGGATCGAGGAAGAGGGCGCCTTTTTCGGTCTTGCCCATCTTCTTGCCGTCGGCGGTGGTAACCAGGGGGAAGGTAAGGCCGAAAACCTCCGCACCCTCGATCCTGCGGACCAGCTCGACGCCGGCGACGATGTTGCCCCACTGGTCGTCGCCGCCGATCTGCAGCCGGCAGCCATGACGGCGGTACAGTTCGAGGAAGTCGTAGCTCTGCAAAAGCTGGTAGTTGAACTCGATGAAGGAAAGTCCGGTCTCCATCCTGGCCCTGTACGCCTCGAAACCGAGCATGCGGTTTACCGAAAAGTGGCTGCCGATCTCCCGGAGGAAGTCGATGTAGTTGAGGTCGGCCAGCCAGTCGCGGTTGTTCGCCGGGCGGGAACGTTCGCCGTCGAAGCCCACGAAACGGTCCAGCTGGGCGGTGATGGCCGCCGCGTTGGCGTCCAGGGCGTCGTAGTCCAGCATCTTCCGCAGCTCGCTCTTGCCGGAGGGGTCGCCGATCCGGGCCGTGCCCCCGCCGACCAGGGCGATTCCGGAATGGCCCGCGGCCTTCAGGTGGCGGAAGGCGAAGAAGGGCACCAAGTGCCCGATATGCATGCTCCGGCCGGTGGGATCGCAGCCGACGTAGAAGGTCGCCGGCCCCCCGTCCATCAGGGCGGAAAGGCCCTCGGGATTGGTGCACTGCTTGAAAAAGCCCCGTTCCTGCAAGGTCAGTATCGCTTGGTTCATAGGCGGAAGTATAGCACGGGGGAAGGTTCGGGGAAAAGGGATTTGGGAGAATCCTTCGGTTCTCGGTGCGGGGGCACGGGCTTTCGACCCCGGGCCGTCCGGACCGATCGGAGACGGGTCGGGGAACCGCCGAATCCCTGTTTGTTCGGCGGTTCCCCAAACCTCAAACCGACTCCCCGACCTCCTCCAGCGTGGTAACCGCGTACCGCAGTCCCTCCCTCGTTCCGGCGGTCCTTTCGGCAAGGCCCGGGTCCTCCGCGGAGAGGGCGTCGAGTGCGGCGGTCAGTTTCCTCATCGACTGCAGGGCACCGAGGATGATGCCGGCGGCCTCCTCGCCCACATGCTCCTGCACGGCCTTCACCTTGCGGGCCTTCGCCGCCGGGGCTTCGGCCTCCTCGCCCGTGGACCGGATGCACCCGCCGTATACCCCCCGGGGGCCCAGCTTGGTGTAGAAGTCCCGTATGTCCCGCTCGATATCGAGGAGGCGGCGGTACGGCCCGGCGACCTCGTTCGGATCGTCCGCCTCGGGCCCGTCGTCGGTTTCCGTAAGGAAGGGGGCCAGCTCCTCGCCCATCTTCCCGGCAAGCACCGGGTGGAAGGCGGCGAGGAAGGAAAGGGCGAAGTCCTGGGCCAGGGGAATGCCGGAACTTCCCTGGCCCGGAGCCGGGACGAGGCGGATTCCGTACAGTACCTCCAGGGATGCGGCGATCTCCCGGCATTTCCTCTCGGTAAGGAAGCGGGAAAGGTCGGCCTGTATCCGCTGCTCCCAGTGGCAGCGGTACAGTTGGAACCAGTCCTCGCCCCCGCCCAGGGGAGCCGGGGCGTACTCCGGGTTCCCGGTCGCGCAGCGGAGGATGCGGCCCAGGGGAATCAGGCCCCCGAAGTCGGCGATGGCCCGCAGCGAGCCGTCCATGCGGTTCAGCAGGAAGGTAAGCTCCGTATCGGCATCGAAGAGCGGCCCCTTCGTCCCCCGTTCCATCTGGTACAGCAACAGCGCCTCGATGAAGACGGAGGTCGGCGGTTCCCGGAGTGCGAGAAACACCGCGTCGAGCGCCATAAGCTGGTCCTTGACGGCCGCGTTGATCCTGCAGACCTTGCCCTCCGGCGTGTCGGTAAATGCCAGCAGCAGCCGGTCGAAGAGGAAGCAGGCGATGTTGACGATATGTCCGAAGGAACGCGCATGGTAGTACATCGTGTCGCGGGCTTCCTCGGGGATGGAGTACAGTATCTCGTCCAGGGTCCGACTTGCCTGATGCCGGAGCCCGGCCGGCGGAAGGTCCGGCTTCCTTGCCATGACGGCTTCCGGCCGGCACTCCTCCTTGAGCCGGCAGTGCACCCCCCGCATCTCCAGCGAGCCCAGCACGGCGAAAAAGGCCGGCCGCTCCCGCCCGAGCCCGCCGGACATCAGGTCGTACAGGAACCTGCCGGCCTCCTTCAGCCGCAGCAGCCGGTCGTAAAAGGCCTGCCGCAGCATCCGCTGCCTGGAATCGTAGACGCCGGGAAAGTCGACCTCGACCCCCCTCCCCATGCCGACCATCTGCCGTTCCCGAAAGAGGGCCTCGGCCGTCCTGTTGGTAAAAAATCCCAGGACGAGGTAGATAAGCCTGAGGTACCAGGCCAACGCCCCGAACTGCTTTCCCATGTCCGGCACCTCGGCATCTTCCTCCGTCAGCACCGACAGGGACTCCAACGGGGCCGCAAGGCCCTCCCGTATGGCCAGGAGCATCCTCGCCCCCTCCGCCGTCTCCCCCGGAAAATCCGCCGCGACGGGCAAATCTTTTATGTCCATAGTTCCTCGGTTCCCACCACTTCCCCCGAAAGATGTCTCGGTTCCGTTCACTCACAAAACCCCAGCATACCCGTATTCTCCAAAAAATCCCAGCCCCTTGTCTAGGGTGGTCAGGGCAACAGCATTTAACTTTTGGCCCCGCCGAGTAACCGCGCTTTTGTGCGGTTTAGGTTGGGGAAGAGATTCAACCACGGAGTTACACGGAGAACACGG
>WQZW01000057.1 GCA_009780545.1 Treponema sp. | reverse complement strand
GGTAATCTTTCGGATTTCAGAATCCGCGATTGCCCGCAAAGGCGCGGGCGATCCAAAAAAACGGAGGTTCCCATGAAAAGGAACGCGCTCAAAGTTACGGTGCTTGCCGCGGTGGTCGCGGCAATTGGATTTTCGGTTACCGCTTGCCAAAACAATGTGGAAGAGTATACGGGAATAGTTCCGCAGGAACTTCTTGGTACATGGGTTAAAGACATTGATAATAGCTGGATATTTTCTCCTGATTCTTTACGTGAAACCCTGTTTGGCGACAAGTATCTTTTTAAGGTAATATCCGCCGAAAGTGGCATCAACAATGAAGCAGATAGTGCTTTATATCCATTATCATATACGCTTAAATTATTTATGTTAGAAGCGAGTCTCGGTGAAAGCGGCAGAGAAGTTACCACTATTTATTATCTCTCTTCGGACCGTAGAACTCTTTATCGAAAGTCTTTGCCAGAATATATCTACACCAAACAATAACAATCCCCGTTCGCCAACCGGCCAAGTCGCCGAACGGGGCGCGAAAACAAAACGCAAACCGGCGGATTCCGCCCCGAACCCCGCCGGTTTCCGACAGACCGATGCGTGGAGAGGCGGCGGTCTCCAAAGGAGGCCGCCGCTTCTCCCTAGCCCAATCTCCGCAGGAGATTGGGCCCGCTTGTCTACAACTCCGTCGGCCCGATCCTATCCTACCGGTTTTCAACCGGCGGCTTTTGCCGTTATACTCAAGGCGATGAGCAAATCCCCCGCACCTGCCGGCCTGATCCTCCTCCGCAAGAGTGCCGGACTCACCTCCTTCGACTCGCTTGCCGCGGTCAAACGCTGCATCGGTTCCGGCAAGGCGGGGCATACCGGCACCTTGGACAAGTTCGCCGAAGGGCTGCTGTTGGTGCTGACCGGCCGGGCCCTGAAGTTGAATCGCTGGTTTACCGGCTGCGACAAACGTTACGAAGGGACGATCCGCTTCGGCATCGAAACCGACACGCTGGATCCCGAGGGCAAGCCTGTCGCCGAGGCGCCGCTTCCCACAAGGCAGGCGGTCGAAACGGCCCTGGAAAGCTTTCGGGGGAAGATTACCCAGGTTCCGCCTGAATACTCGGCGATCCATGTCGGCGGGGAACGGGCCTCGGTCCTGGCACGCCGGGGGGAAAGTCCCGCAATGAACGGCCGGGAAGTGGAGATCTTCTCGCTGGAACTCGGGTTTTGGGAGCCGCCGCTGGCCGGTATTTCCGTCCGGTGCTCAAGCGGAACCTACATACGCTCGCTGGCTCGGGACATCGCCCTGGCGGCCGGAAGCCGTGCCTCGCTGGCCGCCCTTTGCAGGACGCACGTTGCCGGCTTTTCCCTGGAAGAGGCCGTTTCCCCCGAGGACGGCGACCGCTTCCCTTCACTGCTGCCGGTTTCGCCCGGCCTGTTCGACCGGCTGGGCATGCCCCGCATCGAACTGGGGCCCGATGACGCAAGGAAGGTCGCCGCCGGCAGCCCACTCGACCGGCTTTCCCCCCTGAACCTGCCGGCCGAGGAATCGGCCGCCGCCCTGTTCTGCCAAAACAATCTTCTTGCCGTCCTGGAACGGCAGGACCCGAACGGCAACTGGAGGTACGGATACGTCTATGCTCGTGATTGACTGGGAACGCTTCGTGGCCGGGCGCACTATTATGGAAGATTCCCGCCCGCTGGCCATCACCGTGGGCGTTTTCGACGGCCTGCACCTGGGGCACCTCGCCCTCATCCGCCGCGTCCTGGCCGAGGCCGGCTGCATTCCCACGGTCGTCACTTTCAAGGAAAACCCGGCAAGGACGCTGACCCCGGAAACCTTCCCCGGCGACATCTTCGGCCATGAGCGGAAAATGTCCCTCCTGGCCGATCTTGGCATCGAACTTGCCGTGCCGATTGACTTTTCCGGACGATTCGGTATGATGGAGGGGAGGGACTTTATCGACCTTCTGCTTGGCGGCCCCAGGACGAAGCTTCTGGTCCTGGGCGAGGACTTCCGTTGCGGGCATCGGCCCGGCATCGGTTCGGACGAAATCGCCGTGCTTGCCGGGCGGAAAGGGGTCGAAACCTGGGTTTCGCCGCCGGTTCTTGACGGCGGGTTGCCGATAAGCTCAAGCAGGATACGCCGGGCATTGGCCGAAGGCCGTGTCGAGGAAGCCGAACGGCTTTTGGGCCGTCGCCTGGAAACCAACGTTGGCGGGAAAACATAGCGCCTTGCCGGTAAAGGCGGGGCGTTGCGGGGCAGCGCCCCGCTCGGGGGGTAACGGAAGACGGAGGTTGTCGCTTGCGACAACCTTTGGCTGGAGTGAAGGGGGGCTCGGCCCCCCGCATGAGTTTATCGGGTAAACGGGTGGAGCTTTGCTATGCAAAGCTCCGAATCCAATCTGCCGTGGCAGATTGGATCGGCTCGGGCCCGGAAGTTAAAATTGTACCCAATTGGAGGAAATAAATGGCTTTGGAAAAAGAAAAAGTTGCGTCCATCATTGCCAAGTTCGGCAAGGATGAGAAGGACACGGGAACCTCGGAGGTTCAGATCGCCCTGCTTACCGAACGGATCAGGGAACTGACCGAACACTGCAAGACGTTCAAAAAGGACAAGCACGGCCAGCGGAGCCTTTTGGTGCTGGTCGGCAAGCGGAAGCGGCTGATGAAGTACTTCCAGAACTACAACCTCGAGGGCTACCGCGCCCTCATCAAGGAACTGGGCCTACGCAAGTAATGATGCAACAAACAACCCTGCAAATCGCCGGCAAGGAAGTCATCCTGGAGACCGGCAGGATTGCCAAACAGGCAAACGGGGCGGTTTTCGCCCGATACGGCGGAACGGCGGTGCTTGCCACGGTCTGTTCCTCCGCGGAATCGGTGGAGGGCCTGGACTACGTTCCCCTCACCGTGGACTACAACGAACGCTACTACGCCGCCGGCAAGATACCGGGCGGGTTCATCAAGCGGGAGACGAGGCCCAAGGACAAGGAAATCCTGGTGAGCCGGCTGATCGACCGCCCGATGCGGCCCCTTTTCGACAAGAGCTTCGGCCGGGAGATCCAACTCATCCCCACCACGCTTTCCACCGATCAGGTCAATCCGCCTGACATGCTTGCCATTATCGCGGCCTCCGCCGCCGTCCACATCTCGGACATTCCCTTCAACGGCCCGATTGCCGGGGTGCGGGTCTGCCAGGTCGAGGGCGAGCTGGTGGTCAATCCCACCTTCAAACAGATCGAAAAGTCCACCCTGGAGATCGTCGTTGCCGGAACCCGGGACGGGATCACCATGGTCGAAGGCGGGGCGAAGGAAGTCAGCGAGGACCTGATGATCGAGGCCCTGGAAAAGGCCCGCACGGTGATCATCGAATGCTGCGACCTGCAGGACAAGCTGCGGGAACTGGCCGGCAAGCCCAAGCTGCCGCTGACCGAACCGAGCCATGTGCTGGAAAACGCCGCCGCCATCCGGGCCGAGGCGTACCCGAAACTGCAGGTCGCCTGCTTCCTGCCGACCAAGTTCGAGCGGTATGACGGGGCAAAGGCGGTCAAGGCCGAACTTGCCGCAAAGTACGCCGCCGGGCTTGAGGACGAAACCCAGAAGAAGCTCTTTGCCGCCCTGTTCGAGGAGATGGAATACGAGATTCTCCGCTCGGGGATTCTGGACAACGGCAAACGGGTTGACGGCCGGGGAACCGAGGATATCAGGAACATCACCTGCGAGGTGGGAATCCTGGACAGGACCCACGGTTCGGCCCTTTTTACCCGCGGCGAAACGCAGGCCCTGGTGGTAACCACCCTGGGGACCGTTTTCGACGAACAGATATTCGACGACATCGAAGGCGACCGGCGGGAAAACTTCATGCTGCACTACAACTTCCCCCCCTACTCGGTGGGCGAGGTCGGCAGGACCGGAACCGGCCGGCGGGAAATCGGGCACGGCTATCTGGCCCGGCGTTCCCTCGAGGCCATGGTTCCCGGCAAGGACATCTTCCCTTACACGGTGCGTGTCGTCTCCGAGATAATGGAGTCCAACGGTTCGTCCTCGATGGCATCGGTCTGCGGGGGAACGTTGGCCATGCTCCACGCCGGCGTGCCGATGAAGAAACCGGTTGCCGGCATCGCGATGGGGCTGATCACCGAGGGCAAAGGCGGCGCCGGGGACCGCTATGCGGTGCTGTCCGACATCCTGGGCGAGGAAGACCACCTGGGAGACATGGACTTCAAGGTGGCCGGAACCGAGGACGGGATCACCGGCTTCCAGATGGACATCAAGATCGCCGGCGTGTCCACCGAGATCATGCGGCGGGCCTTGGACCAGGCAAAACGGGGAAGACTGCACATTCTTTCCATTATGAACGCCACGCTCTGCAAACCGGCGGAGGCGATCAGCGAGTATGCGCCGAAAATACTGTCGATGCACATCGACATCGACCGGATCGGGGCGCTGATCGGGCCGGGCGGCAAGAACATCAAGGCCTTGTGCGAGCAGTACAGCGTCAAGATCAACACCGAGGACGACGGCACGGTGACGATCTTCGCCAAGAATTCCCAGGATGCCGAGGATGCGAAGATCGCCGTCATGGGCATAGCTTCCGACCCGGAACCGGGCAGGATCTACAACGGCGTGGTAAAGCGGATCATGGAGTTCGGGGCCTTTGTCGAGATTCTGCCCGGCAAGGAAGGTCTGGTCCACATCAGCAAACTTTCCCGCCAGAGAATCTCCGTGGTTACCGATGTCCTGAAGGAAGGCCAGGAAATCCCGGTCAAGCTGACCGAGATCGACCGGATGGGAAGGCTCAACCTCTCCTACATCGACGCCATAGACCCCGACGGGGCACCTGCGGAAGATGCGGCCCCGAGCGGCGGCGGCTACAACCGGGATCGCGGTCCGGATCGGGGACGGGGAGATCGGCGGCCGCCCAGGGACAGGGATCGGAGGTAGGATCCGGCAGTTGAGGATTTGAAGGCGGCGGTTTCGAGGCTACGGTCTCGGAACCGCTTTTTTGCTTGGCGGGTGGTCCGTCATTCTGCGGATGATGGACTCCGGAGATTTGAGGGGCAAATCTCCACGCCGTGGATGCGGGGCGTTACGGGGCAGCGCCCCGTTCGGGGGGTAGCGGAAGAATTGCTACGTGCCGAAGGCACTCCACAATTCTTTAGGAGATTTGCTACGCAAATCTCCACGCCATAATGGTAGCAAGTCTGGAGCGAAGGGGGGCTTGGCCCCCCCACACGATTTCAGGAACAGGCGTGGAGTTTTACCGTAGCCTCTGCGGGAGGTGCAGTAAAACTCCGAAGCCAATCTGCCGCGCGGATTGGCTCACTTTACTTGAATTTCGGTGGCGAATACCCTAAAATAAACCTAGGGGAGCCACGATGGGCGCAAACGTAAAGCACAAGGACAGCGTATTTTCGCAGCTTTTCGGCAACCCGGACTCGTTGCGCAGGCTTTACTCCGCAATCCAGGGCATCGACCTGCCGGCGGACGTCCCGATCGACATCAACACCATCCGATCGGCCCTTTTCATGGGACGCGTCAACGACATCTCCTTCACCGTGGACGATCGCCTGGTTGTTTTGATCGAACATCAGTCCGGCATCAACCACAACATGCCGCTCCGCCTGCTTATGTACATCGGCCGGATATACGAAAAAATCGCAGACCGCCGAAATATCTACCAGCGGGCACTTGAAAAAGTTCCGTATCCAATTTTTATCGTCCTGTATAACGGCAAGGCACCGTATCCCGACCACAGGATACTCAAGCTGTCCGATGCCTTCAAGGATGCCGGTGATCTTCGGACCCTGACCGGGGACGGGCCTCCGCTCGAACTGGTGGTTCAGGTGTACAATATCAACGAAGGGCACAATTTGGGCCTTGCGGCGAAATGCAAGGAGCTTGCCGATTACAGCTTCCTCATAGCCAAACTCAGGGAGTACGGCAAGACGATGACCCCTGACGAAGCGATGGAGGCGGCCGTAAGGTACTGCATGGAAAACGATGTTCTGCGGGAGTTTTTGGAAAAGCACGGTACGGAGGTAATCAATATGCTGCTCGAGGAATGGAAGATCGAGGATGCCCAGGAAGCCTGGTACGAGGAAGGCATAGAGAAGGGCAGGGAGGAAGGCCTGGAAGCTGGCGTGGAGAAAACAGCCCGAAATGCCCTTGCCAAAGGACTTTCCTTGGAACTCATTTGCGAGATCACCGGTCTTGACATGGAGACCGTTGCGGGCCTTCAGGCGGGTGTGCAGTAGCTATGCCGTTAACCGAATGGAACCTTGAGGATGCCCAGGAAGCCTGGTACGAGGAAGGCCTGGAAGCTGGCAGGGAAGAGGGCAGGGAAATGGGCCTAGCGGAAATCAAAAGGGAAACGGCCCGAAATGCTCTAATGGAAGGATTGTCGCCTGAGGTAATATGCAAGATAACCGGTCTCGACATGGAAACCGTTGCAGGCCTTCGGGCAGGTGCGTAGTAGCCATGCTGCTAACCGAATGGAACCTTGAGGATGCCCAGAAAGCCTGGTACGAGGAAGGTAGGGAGGCTGGCCTGGAAGCCGGCGTGGAGAAAACGGCCCGAAATGCCCTTGCCAAAGGACTTTCCTTGGAACTGGTCTGCGAGATCACCGGCCTTGACATGGAGACCGTTGCAGGCCTTCAGGTCGGTGCGTGATGAAGAGGAACCCCCGAAGGCTATGCGGACAACAATAATAACGCTGAAAGTATCCAGACTGCACGAGGGGGTTTCCCTGCCGAAGTACGAGACCGAGGGGGCCGCGGGACTGGACGTGCGGGCCTTTCTGGACGGGAATCTCACCCTGGAGCCTTCCTCCCGGACGAAGATTCCCACCGGGCTGAAGGTACAGGTACCGGAGGGCTTCGAGCTGCAGGTCAGGCCACGTTCCGGCCTTGCGTTTTCTCGGGGAATCACCGTGCTGAACACGCCCGGTACCATCGACAGCGATTACCGGGGGGAAGTTGCCGTGCTGCTGGTCAACCTCGGCCCGGAGACTTTTACCGTCAAAAACGGCGACCGCATCGCCCAGCTTGTCCTGGTACCGGTGTTCCGGGCGGAGATACAAGAAGTGGCCGAAGAGGAGCTTTCCCCCACCGACCGGGGCTCGGGCGGGTTTGGGTCCACCGGATGAGAAACCTGTTCTCCGGGTTCGGCCGCCGGAATCGGGCGGCGGCGGCCGGTATGGAAAGCCACCGTTCCCTGTCCCCGACCATCTACCGCTATATCCTCAAAGAGGCCCTTTTCACCTTTTCCGCCTGCTTTCTCTTCTTCTTCGTCATCTTCGTTTTTAACCAGCTCATCCTGATGGCACAGGACATCCTTACCAAACGCGTTCCGGCGGGCCAGGTTGCCCTGCTGTTGCTTTTCGCCCTGCCCGGCATCATTTCGCTGTCGGCCCCCTTCGCCTGTCTTGTCGGCATGCTGATCGCCATAGGTCGGCTGACCAGCGACAATGAAATACTTATCATGCTGGCTTCCGGCCTTTCCTTCAGGAACATTTTCCTTCCGGCGGTTACGGTCGGCGTCCTGGTTACGCTGGTTTCGTTTTTTGCCAACGACGTGCTGTTGCCGGCCGGCCAAGTGGAGTACCGGAGGCTGTACCGGCGCATCCTCCTGTCCACGCCGGCCCTGGAACTGGCGGCCAACTCGGTCAAGCGGTTCAGGGACACGATCATCGTTACCGGGGACGTAACCGACAACGCGATCAACAACATCCTCATCCTGGACCGCACCGGGGACGGGGAACGCCGGGTGATCATGGCCGGCAATGCCGAACTGAAGGATCCCGGCGGGAACGGCCTGAGCCTGCAAATGGACAGGGCTTTCATTCACTCGTCCAAGGAGCTGATAAGGGAAGATTACGACTACGCATCCGCCGGTTCCCTGTTCTACTGGGTCTCGCAGGAGGACATAGCCCAGGGAATCCAGAGCGT
>WQZW01000056.1 GCA_009780545.1 Treponema sp. | reverse complement strand
TGGGATGCGGTAAAGGTAAGGAAGGCGGCGAACGGCTGGAGGCTGCCGACCGAGCTTGAATGGGAATACGCGGCGAAGGGCGGAATGGTGTCTTCCGGATACGGCAGCAGCTACGACTACCACCTGTATGCCGGCAGCGACACGGTGGACGAGGTCGCTTGGTACAACGGAAACAGCGACAACAAAACGCACGAGGTGGGGAAGAAGAAGCCGAACGAGCTCGGCCTGTACGACATGAGCGGCAACGTCTTCGAGTGGTGCTTCGACTCTGTCTACAACGCCACTCGGATGACTCGCGGCGGGAGTTGGGCCAGTACGGCGGCGAGCGCCCATTCGACCTACCGGTTCAGCAACTTCACCTACCGTCAGGACGACGACAGTCTTGGCTTCCGGCTGGTGCGGCCTTAGTTTGGGTTCTGCGGCCCCCAATCTCCACGCATTTGCCGGAGAGGACGGGGGCCGGACCTATGGCCCGGCACCAAACCTTGGCAATTTCAGCCCTTGTTTTCCACTTTGGTACCTTTTTCTAGAGATCTATCCAATCTTTTGAGGATCCGGGCAATTACAACCAGCGAAATGCCTACCAGCAATAATGCCACGCTGGTCAACAACTGAAAAAGCATACCTAGATCTCCTACCTAAAGTATACCTCGGGCCGCCCAAAACGGCAATGTTACAGTATGGGTGATGCAGGCGTGTCGGACCTGTGGCCCGGCACCAAACCTTGGCCGCAAAACCTAAATCCGGCCTCCGTAAGGGGACGGGGAAGCCTACCCCGGGCTTTCTGTGCTGTAGGCCCTTTCCTACTTCCGCCGTAGTAATTCAAAATTCTTCTCTTCGCTTTCGTTTGAGGGCAAACCGCCGTTTGCCCTCAAAATCCCGTGGCGTTTCCGGGAAAGGCGTAGTATACTGAGGGGCACGCTTTTTTATTGACGCTCTCTTACTTTAAGGAGGAAAACGTGGCGAACGCGGTGCCCGAATCGGGCTTTTTGGCGGGGAAACGGGACGAGCTGAAGCGGCTGGTGGAAAGGCTCGGGCGGGATTTTGCCTACGCCTCGGTGCTGGGGACCGACGTGGAGGGCAAGACCTACGAGGTTTCCAAGTTTGCCACCGGGATCGGGGACAGCACCTGGGGCGAGCGGGGCTTCGTGGTCCGGGTCTGGGACGCCGGGCGGTATGCGGAATATGCCTTCGGGGAATGGCCGGAAGGGACGGCCGGAGTCGAGGGGCTCGTCCGGCAGGTGGCCGACCTTTTCGAACGGAGCGGCAAGCGGGACGGAATCGATCACCCGAAGCCTTCCGACGAAAAGGCGACTCTGGACTTCAGCGACCGGATCGGGACGACGCCCGAAGAGCTGGGGCCGGACGCGATCGTCGCCGAACTTGCCGACCTGAAGGACCGGATGCTGGAGGTTTCGCCTTTGGTGGCCCAGGTCCGGATCCTGCTGAGCTACGCCAAGGTTTCCAAGGTTTTCGTCTCCGAAAACCGGGACCTTGGCCAGAACTACTTCTGGTGTTCGGGCCATGTGGCGGCAACCGCCCGCCGGGACGGGACCGCGCGGCAGGCATCGAAAAGCCATTCCGGGATGCTGGGGCTGGAACTGCTTTCCCAAATGAAGCGGGGCTACCGGGAACTGGTCGAGACGGCGATCGCCCTTCTGGACTCCGCCCCCATCGTGCCGGGCGAGTACGAGGTGGTCTGTTCGCCGGATGCCACCGGGATGATCGTCCACGAAGCCTTCGGGCACGGGGTCGAGATGGACATGTTCCTTAAGAACCGGGCCAAGGCACGGCAGTACATGGGCCGGGAAGTCGCCTCCCCGCTGGTGAACATGCGGGACGGGGCCGCTTCCGCCCGGCAGGTTTCCTCCTTCCGCTTCGACGACGAGGGCAATCCGGCCGGCGACACGCTGATCATCGAGAAGGGCATCCTCCGTTCCGGCATCGCCGACGCGGTTTCGGCCGCCCGGCTCGGCGTGGCCCCTTCCGGCAACGGCAAACGGCAGAGCTTCGCCCACAAAGCCTACACCCGCATGACCAACACCTTCTTCGAGCCGGGCACCGACACCCTGGAAGCGATGATCGCCTCGATACGGCGCGGCTACCTCATCGAGAACGCCACCAGCGGGATGGAAGATCCCAAGGACTGGGGCATACAGTGCATGTTCCTGTACGCCAGGGAGATCATGGACGGCAGGCTTTCAGGCCGGCTGGTGGCCCCGGTGGTGATGACCGGCTACGTTCCGGAACTGCTGAAGAACATCACGATGATATCGGACGGGATGGAGCTTTCCGGCTCCGGCGCCTGCGGGAAGGGCTACAAGGAATACGTCAAGGTATCCAGCGGCGGCCCCTACATCAAGACGAAAGCGAGGTTGGGATGACGTTGGAACGACTGCTTGCCGCATTGCGGACTTTTCCGGGAACCGACTGGCTGATTCGGCAGACCACGGTGCGGCGGCTGGAAAGCTACAACATAGGCTGCCGGAACGAGATGGAACGGGAAGTGCGGACGGTAACGCTGGCCCTGACCCTGTACGTTGACTTCAACGAGGAAGGAAAGAGCTACCGGGGATCCTACGTGATGGAAGTTCGGCCCGGCTGGAGCGGGGAGGAACTGCGGAAGGCCATAGCCGAAGGCATTTTCGCCGCCGGCTTCGTCAAAAACCCCCGGTACCCGCTGGTGGAGCCGGCCGGATCGCAAACGGAGGCCGGGGACCGCTCCGGGAAGGAACGGCTTCCGGACCTTGCCCGCTGCCTTGCCGATCTGCAGGATGCGTTCCATTCGGTAAGACCTGAGTCGGGGAACGGCAGGATCAGCTACAGCGAATTCTTCCTTACCGACGGCCGGGTGCGGATTCTCAACTCACGGGGCGTGGACGCGGCCTTTTCCTCCCGCACCCTGTATGCGGAAACCGCCGTGCATGTGGGGCCGCAGGATGGCGAAACGGAAATCTTCGAGTCCTACGGCATGAGCGTCGAGGATCCGCTCCGGGCGGCCGAAATCCTGAAGGAACGGCTTGCCGCCCTGTTCGCCGTCGCCGAACAGAAGTTCCATGCCGAAAAAAACCGCGCGGAAGGCAAGGTCAACATCCTGCTTTCCGGGGAATGCCTTGCGAGGTTCTTCGGCTACTTCCGCACATGTACCGACGCGCAGATGATCTACCAGAAACTTTCCCCCCTGGAACCGGGCGGGCCGGTGCAGGAAGGCGGCGACCCGATCACCCTGACACTGGAACCGGAACTGCCCGGCTCCAGCCTGAGCCGCCCCTTCGACGAGGACGGCCTGGCCCTGAAGCCCCGGACGCCGATCCGGGACGGCAAATTCCTGGAGATCTGCGGCAATACCCGCTTTGCAGGCTACCTGGGAATCGCCCCTTCCGGAGCAATCGCCAACATCCACGTCACGGGGGGAACGGCCTCGGTCGAGGAGCTGAAGAAGGAACCCTACCTCGAGCTGGTCTCGTTCTCCGACTTCCAGATGAACCCGATAACCGGCGACTTCGGCAGCGAGATCCGGCTGGGCTTTTTCTTCGACGGCACCGCGACGGTTCCGGTAACCGGCGGCTCGATCTCCGGCACCATGGCCGAGGCGAGGAAGGGCCTGCGGATGTCCCGCGAGGAACGGCAGTACGACCATTTCCTGGGGCCGGAGACGGTGTGCGTGCGGGGAGTTTCGGTCGGGGGGTGTCTGTAGGGAAAGGCTTCGGGTCCAAGGCCGCGACGGGTTGGGCCCGAAACCGTTTGGGAACCGCCGATTAAATAGGAATTCGGCGGTTCCCTTTTGTTTCTGCTTCACTTCGTTCCGTAGAAACGGGTAAGCAGGACCGATTTAAGTTCGGGCTTCAGTCCGAACGGCTCCCGGCATCGGGATTTAATCAGTCCTTCCCTAGCGCAGTCCGCCGAAGTTCAGGCCAAGGTAATGGGCCAAGGTCCCCTCCTTGTAAAAGGAAAGTCCGTATTTCATCGTAAAGGTTCCCTTTTTACCGAAAGACAGGCCGGTATTAAAACCGGGCGTAAGCCCCACGCCGAACGTGTCGCTCGTCCGATTGTGCAGCAACATTCCCTCCCAGGGGACGGACCCGAGGTCGAGCCCCAACTTGGCGTTCACGAACAGCCTCGCGCCGGCGCTGAGGGGAAACAGAGTTCCCACCGTAGGCGAGACGGTACCAAAAAACGAAATCTTGGACATTTCGCCCAAGGCGGCCACCTCCACGAAATTACCGTCGGCTACGGTCGTTACCGACGTTTCGACGCCGATATTGGTGAACGGAAGCGGGGAAAAATAAAGGCCGCTCAAAATAAGGCCGACGGAAAAACCGGTACGCTTCCCGTCCTCGGCCATCACGTATGCGAGGGAAAAACCTTCCCACTCGTTTCGCTTGGCATTGGCAATCCTTTCGCGGTTTGCCTGCCTGTTCGCTTCCTTCCTGCGTTCGGCATCGATCTCGGCCTGTCTTATCCTGGCCTTCTCGTTTGCCTCCGCCTGAATTCTTCTGGTCGCCGCATCGATCTCGGCCTGTCGCCTCCGCAACAGCTCTTCCTCCGCCGCGCGGGCTTCCCTGTTCTGCTGCCGCCTTACGGCAATCCGGGCCGCCGCCACCGCGCCGTCCGGTTCGGCAAGCTCTATGGCAAGTTCGGCCATCAATTCGACGGCATCCGCAATGTTATCGTACTCCCGCCTTTTTCCGCTGACCAAGCTCCCTTCGCGCGCGCGAAGTACCTGCGCCGCGATGATATTCACCTCTCCCAACCGGTTGACGGTCCCGTCGAGCACGAACATGGCATTATCGGCTCCCCCGATCCTTGCCGTGCTTCCCGTCTCCGTGATTCCGCTCATCTGAATCCTCTGTTCGGCAATCGCCGCTTCTATGGCCGCCGTCCTGGGCAAAACGGAATACTTGCCGGTAACGAGAAGTTCGATGGCCATAATCTCGGCAAGCGTTTCCAGGTCCCGTCGGCTTATTCCGGACTGGGTGCGGAACGGCAGTATCGACAGCGTTTCGGAATGGCGGTTTTCCCGGCTAAAGGTTTCGACCAGGTTTTTCGCCATCAGCGGGAGAAAGCTCGGCACTTCCCCGATCTCCCGATACGTGCGGTAGTACCCGGCAACAAGCTCAAAGGTTTCCACGTTGATTATGGTCGCGATAAGGAGATTTCTGTCGCCAAGCCGTTTTATGCTGCCGGAGAGAACGAATTCCGCATTAAGCAGGCTGAGGATTCCCCGTATGTCGTTCGACTCGACGAAGGAGCTTCCTTGATTTTGCAGGATGACGTCAAGCGCCGTCGTCCGGGGAACGACCCTGAACGTATTGCGAAGCGCCTCCTCATGAGAAAACAAGGTCGCGACGGTTTCGCCGTCCTGTCCCGCGGCGGAAAAGGGCAGAATTCCCAACGTGGGCATCATGCCGGAAACGGTGCGGACGGCCTTTGTCGGTTCGTTGCGTTCGGTCCGCCCAAAAGGGAACGAGGCGCATCCCGCGACAAGGGAAAAACAGGCCGTACATAAGGCGACGACGGTTATTTTCTTCATCTTGGTCTCCTTGGTAACACCATCATTCAAGCATGGATGCCCGGGAACCGCTCCGGGGCTTGATCGGTCATTCCCTAAAACAATGCGCCGAAGATATCCCTAAGGGCCTCAAACGTAAGGGACACGCCCAACCCGAAGGCATTGACATAGCCATCCCGGATCTTCAGGTTACGGTACTTCAAATTAAGAAAAGCCAAGTTGGGTCCGACGATTCTCGGATCGAAGGAAAAACCTATATCGAAACCCAGGGTTACCTTATCGGTAATGATGCCGATCCCGGCCAAGCTGCCCATTTCAAGCAGGATGTTAGAAGAAAACTTTATCCTATCCCACGGGGAAATGACAATACCGAGTCCGACGGCCGCGGTATTAAGCGGGGATTCCTCGCCGTCAATCTTGGTGCTTCTGGCCTCGAAGCCGAGCGAGGTGTACGGCACCGGCGACCAGTAAACGCCGCTTGGTATCAGAACCGGCACTATGGAAGAACCCACGGCACGGAAGCCGCCCGTTACGGACGCAAAAAAGACCGAAGGCCATTCCAAATCGTTGCGGACGCTACGGCTTTTCATTCCCTCTTCCCCAAAAACGCCGGCAACCGGTTCCATCCTTTCGCGGCGGGCATCGGCACGCTCGGCACGCGCCTCATCCCTTTGCCGTCTCCGCTCGTCGGCTTCCGCCTGCCTCAACGCGTTCGCCTCCCTCCTCCTCTCCTGTTCAAGGAAGCGCACCCTTTCCGCCCTGCCGGGGCTCCGGTTGAGGACGGCGATCCGCTCCTCGGCATTTTCGGGATCGGTCAGCAATATGGCGATTTCTTCCATAAGGAAAAGCCCGTCACTGATAACGCCGTAATTCCTCGAAGTGCCGACGGAAAGACTGCCGTCGGACACCCGCAACACCTGGGCGGCAAAAACGCTCACGCCGGCAAGACGGCTTACGGTCCCTCCAAGAACGTAGTCGGCGTTTATCGCGCGGCCCAGACTGACAAGCCCCTCGTCGGAAGTAACGCCCTGCCTCTGGAAACCCTGTTCCGCTATCGCGGACTGTATGGTGGCAGTCCGCGGCAGAATTGCGTAACTGCCCGTTCTAAGGAATTCTATGGCCAGTATCTGTGTCAGCGTTTCCGCATCCTGCCGGTCCACCCCCGCAAGATAGGAAAACGGAACTATGGCAAGGCTGTCCCCCTCCGGCTCGCTTCGGCTCCGAATGGTGGCGTCGGCCAACTGCTGCGCGATCGCCGGCAACCCTCCCCTGATTTCCCCAAGGGTAACGTAGGTGAGATAATATCCCGCCACCTGTTTGAAACTTTGAACGTCGACAACCGTGGCGATAAGGAGGTTCCTGTTGCCAAGGCGGCGCAGGCTGCCGGAAAGAACATAGGAGGCGTTGAGTATATGACCTATACCCGCAATGCTGTCGGAATCGGTAAGCCCGGACATCTGGAAGTTGTGTTCGGAAATAAGGGCATCGACGGCGGCCGTACGGGGAATCACGCTGAAGGAATTCAAAAGCACCCCTTCATTGGAAATGAGCGTGGCAACGGTGTCGCCTTCTCCGGGTTCCCCGCCATAAAAAGGCATAACCGCCAACCGCGGTTTTTCTTGGGCAGTCGCGAAAAAGGCGCAGGCAAGCAGGACGACGGCAAACAGGACTTTTTTTGACGCGTCCAGGGATGTTCCACAAGTGCCAAACCACCTCAAATAACGAGAGGACCCGGAAGCGATCTTCCTGCCGGCAGGGTTACGGTACATATTTGTCATTATAGAAAAAAATGTAATCTATGTCAATCCCTTCTGAAGTGCCGATCGATGCACATTTTTAGGTGATACGAAACCCGATGTTTAAAATTAGGGAGGCGCGAAGCGAGGATTACATGGAAGAAGCATGGAAAACTACGGCGGAAATAGGTAAGGGCCGGCAGACGGCAAAGCCCGGGGTAAGCTTCCCGTCAAGGCGGCAACGCCGGGTGCGTTCCCGCCGTTGCCGATTCGGGTTTGCCGGAGAAGGCCGCCGGACCTCCTAATCCCCCCGAAACACCGCCCCCGCGACATTCCCCGCCAGGCCGTACAGGTCCGAGCCGGTCAGCGAAGGCAGGACGAACCGGCCGGAGAACGCCGTCTCCCCGGTTTCCCGGTCGCCAAGGACGGCGGAAACCGCATGGCGGCCGCCCGATTCCGGGGCCAGAGTCAGCTCGAGCCGGAAGCGGGCCGGCTTTCCCCGGGTTGCCGGCCGGGCAAAGCCTGAGTTCCGCAGGGCCTTTTCCAGGGTTCCGGCGGCCCGGCGGTTCGAACCGCCGGCGGCAAAGGCGATCTCCACCGTCGTCGGAAGGGCAAGGCCGGTGCGGGGCAGGGCTCCCCGGTTCAGCGAGAACAGTTCCTCGGTAAAGGCCCGGCGGGAAGCGGCCGT